>NZ_JBSIBZ010000150.1:0-12982 GCF_058245575.1 Streptomyces sp. UF-297
CCCCCCCCCCCCCCCCCCCCCCCCCCCCCCCCCCCCCCCCCCCCCCCCCCCCCCCCGGGGCCGTCTCCTTCCCAGGGAGGTGACACAGTTCCGACCGGCGGCCGGAGGGGACGTATCCGGACGTCCTTAGGATTCATGGCATGGCAGCACTCCGGGATCTCAGACCGCGCGGCCGCACGCTGTACGCGACCCTGGCCGCGCTGGCCGTCCTCATAGGCGGCGGGACATGGGCGGCCGCCTCCGACGGCGAGGCCGCCGCCGTGCAGCGCGAGGACCGGGTGCTGTCCCTGCCGGAGGCGCCCGGCAGCCGGCAGCGGGTGCAGATCGACACCTCCTTCTTCACCGCGGGCGGGGCCGGTGACCGCCGCCCCGCCGTCCTGCTCGGCCACGGCTTCGGCGGCAGCAAGAGCGACGTACGCGACCAGGCGGAGCAGCTGGCGCGCGACGGGTACGCCGTACTGACCTGGTCGGCGCGCGGATTCGGGGAGTCGACCGGCCGGATCGGGCTGAACGACCCGGACCGCGAGGTCGCCGACGTCAGCGGGCTGATCGACTGGCTGGCCGGGCGCCCCGAGGTGCGCCTGGACAAGGACGGCGACCCGCGTGTCGGCATCGCCGGAGCCTCCTACGGCGGCGCCGCCGCCCTGCTCGCGGCCGGCCACGACCGGCGGGTGGACGCCATTGCCCCGCAGATCACGTACTGGAACCTGGCCGACGCCCTCTTCCCCAACGGCGTGTTCAAGAAGCTGTGGGCCGGGATCTTCTTCACCACCGGCTCCACCTCCACCTCCACCTCCACCTCCACCTCCACCTCCACCTCCGCCGGCCCCGGCAGCCCGCCCGCCACCCCCGCGCCCGCCGGCGCCTGCGGCCGCTTCGAGCGCGATCTGTGCGAGATGTACCAGCGGGTGGCGGTCTCCGGAAAGCCCGACCAGGAGGCGCGCGAACTGCTGGACAAGCGCAGCCCGTCCGCCGTCGCCGACCGCATCGAGGTGCCCGCGCTGATCGTGCAGGGCCAGAGCGACTCGCTCTTCCCGCTCGGCCAGGCCGACGAGATGGCGGGGGCCCTGCGCAAGAACGGCGCGCCCGTGGACGTCGACTGGATAGCGGGCGGCCACGACGGCGGCGACCGCGAGACGGGGCGCGTCCAGGCCCGTACCAAGGCGTGGTTCGACCGCTACCTCAAGGACGACCGGCAGGCCGACACCGGACCGGCCTTCCGCGTCAGCCGTACCGGGGGAGTGGACTCCACCGACGGCTCCGCCCGGCTGCGCGGCGCGAGCGGCGAGCGCTACCCCGGCCTGTCCGGCGACTCGCGCACCATCGCGCTCACCGGCAGCGAGCAGATTGTCGCCAACCCCGCGGGCGCCGGACCGCCCGCGATCTCCGGCGTCCCCGGCATCGGCGCGCTGGGCCGCGCCTCGGCCCTGGGCCTCGGGCTCTCCCTGGACTTCCCCGGCCAGCACGCCCGCTTCGACTCCGCGCCGCTGGCCGAGGGGGTACGCGTCACCGGCAGCCCCACCGTCCGGGTGCGCGTCCGCTCCAGCGCCCAGGACGCGGTGCTCTTCGCCAAGGTGTACGACGTGGGGCCCGACGGCCGCCGGCAGGTGCTGCCTGCCCAGCTCGTGGCCCCGTACCGCATCACCGGCGCCGAGGACACCAAGACGGTGCGGCTCCAACTGCCCGCCATCGACCACGACTTCCGGGCCGGACACCGCATGCGCCTGGTCCTGTCCGCGACGGACCTGGCCTACGCCTCCCCGGCCGAGCCCGCCACGTACACCGTCTCCCTGGACGGCGACGGCGGCGCGCCCGGCCTGAGCGTGCCGACGGCACCCGGCGTGCGCACCGCCGCCACCGGGCTGCCCGCCTGGACCTGGGGGCTGCCGCTGGCGGCCGCCGTCATCGCCGCGCTGCTCCTGCTCACCGGCAGGCGCCGGGCCGCCGCTCCCGCGCCCGACCCCGCGCTCGCCGACGTCCCGCTGCAGATCACCTCCCTGAGCAAGCGGTACGCCAGGTCCGCCGACCGGTACGCCGTGCGCGAGCTGTCCTTCCGCGTCGAGAAGGGCCAGGTCCTGGGCCTGCTCGGCCCCAACGGCGCGGGCAAGACCACCACGCTGCGCATGCTCATGGGCCTCATCCGGCCCGACGGCGGCGAGATCCGGGTCTTCGGGCAGGCCATCCGGCCGGGCGCGCCGGTGCTCTCCCGGGTCGGCGCGTTCGTGGAGGGCGCGGGCTTCCTGCCGCACCTGTCCGGGCGGGAGAACCTCGACCTGTACTGGCGCGCCACCGGCCGCCCCGCCGAGGACGCCCATATCGACGAGGCGCTGGAGATCGCCGGGCTCGGCGACGCGCTCAAGCGCGCGGTGCGCACCTACTCCCAGGGCATGCGCCAGCGCCTGGCCATCGCCCAGGCCATGCTCGGCCTGCCGGACCTGCTCATCCTGGACGAGCCGACCAACGGACTGGACCCGCCGCAGATCCGCGAGATGCGCGACGTGATGATCCGGTACGCCGCCGCCGGACGGACCGTGATCGTCTCCAGCCATCTGCTGTCCGAGGTCGAGCAGAGCTGCACGCATCTGGTCGTCATGGACCGCGGACAGCTCGTCCAGGCCGGTCCCGTGCGGGAGATCGTCGGCTCCGGCGACACCCTGCTCATCGGCGTCGGCGGGCAGCTGCCGGACGCGCTGGTGGAGAAGGTGGCCGCGCTGCCGGGCGTCTCCTCGGCCGTACGCGCCGAGGGCGGGCTGCTCGTACGGCTCGACGGCGGCGACGCCGTGGAGGGCGCGGCCGGCACCGGGAGCCGGGTGCCGCAGCTCCTGACCGAACTGCTGCGACTGGAGATCCCGATCGAACACATCGGCCCGCACCGCCGCCTGGAGGACGCCTTCCTCACCCTGATCGGAGGAGACCGATGAGCAGCGCCCCGCCCCTGGTGGAGTCGGCGCCCGGCTACCGCCCCGGCCACACCCTCCCGCTGCGCGTCGAGGCGCTGCGCCAGCTCAAGCGGCGCCGCACCCTGGTCATCGGCGCGGTCCTGGCGGCCCTGCCGTTCATCCTTCTCGCGGCCTTCGCGATCGGCGGCGAACCGGGCAGCCGCAACGGCCGGATCACCCTGATGGACACCGCCACCGCCTCCGGCGCCAACTTCGCCGCCACGGCGCTGTTCGTCTCGGCGGGGTTCCTCCTGGTCATCCCCGTCGCCCTGTTCTGCGGCGACACGGTGGCCTCGGAGGCCAGCTGGTCCTCGCTGCGCTACCTGCTGGCGGCGCCGGTGCCGCGCACCCGGCTCCTGCTGAGCAAGCTGAGCGTCGCGCTGCTCTTCAGCGCCGCCGCGATGGTGCTGCTGCCGGTGGTGGCGCTCGGCGTCGGCACGGCCGCCTACGGGTGGGGGCCGCTCCAGCTCCCCACCGGCGGCACGCTGTCCGCCGCCGACACCGTGCCGCGCCTGGCCCTGGCCGTCGCGTACATCTTCCTCAGCCAGCTGGTCACCGCGGGCCTCGCCTTCTGGCTGTCCACGGTGACCGACGCCCCGCTGGGCGCGGTCGGCGGCGCGGTCGGCCTGACCATCGTCGGCAACGTCCTGGACCAGGTCACCGCGCTGGACAACTGGCGCGAGGTCCTCCCCGCCCACTGGCAGTTCGCCTGGGCGGACGCCCTGCAGCCCACCCTGGAGTGGTCCGCCATGCTCAAGGGCACCTCGGTGTCCCTCGCCTACGCCCTGGTCCTGTTCGCCCTCGCCTTCCGCGGCTTCGGCAGGAAGGACATCGTCTCCTAGCCGCCGACCAGCCGCCAACCAGCCGCAGATCCAAGGAAGATGGGGCGAGGACGGCAACCATGTGCCGTGCTCGGAAGTCTCTGTCAGTACAGCCCGGAATCTGCGCACAACACCGCACATGGCCGGGAAGGTCTGGAAGTCCCGGAAGCCGAGGACATCTGATGGTCCGTACCTCTTCGCGTATCACCGCCCTTGCCGCCGCCTGTGCCGCCGCGATCGGGCTGAGCCTGACGCTCGCCGCCTCCGCCCCCGCCACCGCTGCCGCACCGGCCGGTGCCACCACCCCGCCCCGCCACTACACCGCCGAGGAGGTCCACCACTTCCTGGAGGGCTTCTACGGCAACCACGGGCCGCGCCCCTGGGAGCGCGAGCACCTGGTGACCGAGGAGCTGAAGAAGCGGGCCGCCGAGACCCCCGGCTTCGATCTGCTGCTGTGCGCGCAGAACACGCCGAAGGACATCTCCGTCGGCGAGGTGACCACCGCGCAGTCCGCGGGCATGGGGTGGGCGACGGTGACCACCACCTGGGGCGCCGGGCCGAAGCAGAAGTTCACCGCGTACGTGGGCCTGGACGCCACCGCGCCCGCCAAGCTCACCGAGATCAGCTGCCCCGCTGCCTAGCCGGACGCCTCAGGCCGCGGGCCCCTGCATGTGCTTGCTGATCCACTCGATGGTGCCCTCGCCCATGCCGCGTACGTAGGTCTGGGCGCTGTGGGTGCCGCCGGGCACGATCTGGAAGCGGGTCCTGACGGGCCCGTGGCCGTACTGCGCGAGGAACTTCCGTACCTTCGGCAGGATCGTGGACTCCTTGGAGCCGTCCTGGAAGCCGAGGTAGACCTCGGGGCCGCCCTTGGCGATCAGCTGCTTCGCCAGCACCTCGGGGTTGTTGGCGGCCATCTCCTGGGGGTGGCCGCGCCACAGGGGCGAGTCGGGGACGATGTCGGGGCCGTTGGGGATGGCGGCCTTGAAGGCCTGAGGGTGCTGGAGCACGTTCTTCAGCGCCGCGAAGCCGCCCGAGGAGGAGCCCATGATGCACCAGCCGTCGCGGCTCTTGAGGGTGCGGAAGTTCTGCCGTACGAGGTCGGGCACGTCCTGGCTGAGCCAGGTGCCCATCTTCGGCTGCCCCGGTATGTCGCTGCCGTCGTAGTACTGCTTGTCGTCGGGGTTGAGCACCGGCATCACGACGATGAAGGGCAGGCTCTTGCCCTCCTTGGACCACTGGGCGATGTTCTGCTCCAGCTTGAGGTCGGAGCCGATCCAGTAGTTGACGGGGTAGCCGTAGGAGCCGGGCAGCGCCTCCATGACGGGGAAGCCCTTGTCCGCGTTCTTCTTCTCGTAGTACTCCGGCGGCGCCCACACCCACACCTTCCCGGTGAAGCCCGACTTGGGGCCGTGGAAGGTGGTCATGCCGATCGGGGTGTCCTGGCCCGCGCCGCCGACCTTGCTCTGCTCCTCGAAGCTGATGGGGTGGGTCGGCATCCGGGCCAGCGAGCCCTTGGGGGAGGGGCCCGAGCTGTGGGAGGCGGCGCCGTCCTGGGCGCCGAACCTCACCGGGGCGCCCGGCGAGGAGTCCATGGCGCAGCCCGCGGTGACGGCGGCCAGGACGGTCAGCGCGAGCGCGGACACCACCGGCGTGAACAGGGCTTTGCGCACGGGGTTCCCCTTGTCGTTCTCGTGTCGTTGCGGGTGGGCGGGCCGGAGTGCTCCGGCCGTCCAGCAAGAGGGGCGGGTGCCGCGCGCCGGTTTCCCCCTAGGGGTGTCGGGTTGCTCTCGCGAAGGGGGCCGTTTTGGGGTGCCCCGCTGTGACCAGTGGCGTTTACCCGTACCGGCGATGGCCTTTACCGTGATTTTCCTGGCGAATGCCGCACGGAGGGCTGCCCCGGCAGCGGTGACGGTCATTCCGTTTCCTCGGGTGCAGAACCGTATTCTCTGGTCATGACCTGGTCGAGCGCGCTGAGACAGACCGTCCGCTCCGGGCTGAGCATCGAGCGCGCCAAGCTGACCCCGCTGATCGCCGTGCGCGGCAGCGTCGGTGTCGCCATCGTGATCGGGCTGTGCCTGTGGCTGGGCGACCCGGCGCTCGCCGTCTCCTCCGCCTTCGGGGCGTTCGCATCCGGGATCGCCACCTTCCAGCGCAGCTGGCGGCCGCGCCCCGTACTGGCGCTGGCCGTGGCGGCGGGCCTGGCCGTGTCCACCTTCCTCGGCTATCTGGCCGCCGCGCACATCGCGGCCTTCCTGGTCCTGCTGGCCCTGTGGACGTTCCTGGCGGGCATGGCCTGGGCGGTCGGGCCGGTCTCCGGGCTGATCGGGACGCAGACGGTCGCGGTCATGCTCGTCACCGTCACCCTGCCGACCTCCGTGCTGGGCGCGCTGGAGCACGCCGCGCTGATCGCGTTCGGCGGGATGGTCCAGGCCGCCCTCATCGTGCTCTTTCCCGTACGCCCCTGGGGGGTCCAGCGCGACGCGCTCGCCGACGCGCTGGCCGCCGAGGCGGACTACGCGCGCCGGCTGCGGCACGACCCGGTCGCGCCCTTCGACCCGCAGCCGCTGATGGACGCGCGGATGGCGGCCGCCGTGACACCCCGTCAGATCAAGCGGCGCCCCGCCCAGCTGCACGGCCCGCGCGCCCTGGCCGAGCAGCTGCGCCCCGTACTGGCCTCGCTCGCCGACCCGGTCGTCGGCGCGCCTCTGGAAGGGCCGGAGCGGGACCGCGTGCGCGATCTGCTCGGCGCCGCCGGCACCGTACTGGACGCGGTCGCGCACGCCATCCGGCACGGCAGACCGGTCCGGCTGCCGCCCGAGACGACCGCCGTCCTGGAGGTGCCCGAGTCCGGGCCGAAACTCGGCGGCGCCGCCCGCCGCTCCGCGCTGCGCCTGATCGCGCTGCTCGCCGACGCCGTGGAGGCCGCCGACGAACCCGTCCAGGCCACCCGCCCCACCAGCGAGGCGGCGAGCGCACGCACCAAACTGCGCTCCCTGATCCGGCCCGGCCGGCCCGGCACCCACGAGCGCGGGCACCTGCTGCGGCCCACCGTGCCCCGGCTCGTACCGGTCGCGTGGCGCGCGCTGCGCCGCGAGACCCGCTGGTCCTCGCCGGTGCTGCGGCACGCCCTGCGGGTCAGCGCGGTCGCCGCCGCGGGCTATCTGCTGGGCGCCGCGCTGCCGCTGGGCCACGGCTACTGGGCGCCGCTGGCCTCCGTCATGGTGATGCGCCCCGACTTCGGGCAGACCTACTCGCGCGGGGTCGCGCGCTTCATCGGCACCCTGGTCGGCGTCGGGATCGGCGGCGCCCTGATGGGCCTGACCCACCCCAGCCTCTACGTCAGCGCCGCGCTCGCCGTCCTGTGCGTCTTCCTGATGTACCTGCTGATGCGTACGGGCTTCTCGGTGACCTCCGCCTGCGTGGCCGCCTACGTCGTCTTCCTGCTCGGCATCGCGGGCACCGGCTGGGAGCAGACCGTCCAGGAGCGCATCGTCCTCACCCTCATCGGCGGGTTGCTGGCGATGCTGTCCTACGCCCTGTTCCCCGCCTGGGAGACGCCGCGGCTGCGCGAGCGCCTGGCGCAGTGGCTGGAGGCCAACGGCCGCTACGCCCTTGCCGTATTGGACTGCTACGCCCGCCCCGCCGAGCGCCGCCCCCGCCAGGTCCGCGAGGCCCTGCTGGACGCCCGTGCCGCCCGCGCCGCCTGGGAACAGAGCGCCGAGCGCGCGGAGAAGGAGCCGGTGCGCCACCGCGGGCTGTCGCTGACCGCGGCCGGCGCCGCGCAGTCCGCGCTGGTCACCGTGGGCCGGGTCGCCATGATCATGGAGGCGCATGTGCCGCCGCGCGACGCCGAGCCCTCGCCGGGCGCCGCCGCGTTCGCCGACGAGCTGCGCGCCTGTCTGGAGCGCGCGTCCGCCGCCGTACGGGAGCGCCACGAGCCGGACTGGAGCGCGCTGCGCGCCGCCTGGAACAAGTGGGAGCAGGAGGCCGAGGGCCGCGATGTCGCGCTGCGCGCCGCCGACCTGCTCGTCGATGCCCTGGAGGACCTGGCCAAGGCGCTGTCGCGGGGGCCCGGCGGGCGCAACCGTGCTTCGCGCGCCCCCCGGTGACACCATCCGCGCCCGCGGCTCCAGTGGGAAAATCCGGAGGGGAAAATGAGCTCATCCGGAACTTTGTGCGGCCATCTGTAGTCTTGATAATTGCCCGCAATTGACGCCATTGGTAAGGCAGTGAGCCATTGGTGCCGTCTGGGGCGCTGTCCGAGGATCCGAGCAGGACTCCTGTCGAACGAGCAGAGGCCGTGCCGTCCGGCGCTACCCGTTCATCCGGTCCGTCCGGTTCATTTCAGTCGAGAGAGAGCAAGCGAACTCCCCATGGCGTCCAGCACTTCGTCCGGTACGTACGACATAGGCATCGACCTCGGCACCGCCAACACCCTGGTCTACTCACGCGGCAAGGGCGTCGTCCTGAACGAGCCCTCCGTCGTCGCCGTCAACGCCACCGGCGAGGTCATCGCCGTCGGCTCCGAGGCGAAGCGGACCATCGGCCGCACCCCGTCGGGCATCACCGCCATGCGCCCCCTCAAGGAGGGCGTCATCGCCGACTTCGACGCGGCCGAGCAGATGCTGCGCGCCCTGATGAAGAAGGCGCTGCCCAGCCGCCGCTTCTCCCGGCCCAGGGTCGTCATCTGCGTGCCGTCGGGCATCACGGGCGTCGAGCGGCGCGCGGTCATCGACTCGGCGCGCGGCGCCGGGGCCCGCGAGGTGCACCTCATCGAGGAGCCGATGGCCGCCGCGATCGGCGCGGGGCTGCCGGTCGCCGAGCCGGTGGGCTGCATGGTCGTCGACATCGGCGGCGGCACGACCGAGGTCGCGGTCGTCTCCATGGGCGGCATCGTCACCGCGCAGTCGGTACGGGTCGCGGGCGACGCCCTGGACGCCGCGATCATGAACTACGTCAAGAAGAAGCACTCCCTGGCCATCGGCGAGCGCACCGCCGAAGAGATCAAGATAGCCATCGGCTCGGCGGCCTGGACCCCCATCGACGTGGACGAGGAGGGCGAGCCCGAGCGCCGCGACTCCTTCACCGTGCGCGGCCGCGACCACATCAGCGGGCTGCCGCGCATCCAGGAGATCACCGAGGAGGAGATCCGTTCGGCGCTGGCCGAGCCCGTCGAGGCGATCGTGCAGGCGGTGCACCGCACCCTGGACGAGTGCCCGCCCGAGCTGTCCGGCGACATCATCGAGCACGGCATCGCGCTGACCGGCGGTGGCGCCCTGCTGCGCGGCCTGGACCGGCGGCTGCGCCAGGAGATGGGCGTTCCGGTGGTCGTCGCCGAGGACCCGCTGGACTGCGTGGTGCGCGGGACGGGCAAGTGCGTGGACGAGTTCGCCTCGCTCCAGGGGCTGCTGTCGGGGGCGATGGAGCAGCCGCGCAAGGCCGTACGGCTGTGAGGCGGCGTGGAGGGGCTGTGCTGAACAGCCTGTGCCTGGGCGTTCGTATTTGAACGCTTGCGTCCGAACGCTTGCGTTCGAGCGTCTTGCCTGGACGTTCGTACTTGAGCGCTTGCGTCTGGGCGCCTGTGCCTGAGCGCGCGGGCCTGGGTGCTCAGGCCTGGGTGCTCAGGCCGCTACTGCGCGGCCCGCCGGGTGATGAAGACCTCCAGGCCGTCCAGGATGCGGTCCAGGCCGAACTGGAGCCCCTTGTCGCGGGAGCCCGCCGCGGCCGCCGAGGCGACGGCGGCGGTGAGCGCGGGATAGCGCTCCGCGCGGTCGCGCAGCAGCTCGTTCAGGGCCTCGCTCATGGCCTGTTCGAGCCGGGTCGCGGGCTCGCTGCCCGGGCTGCCCGCCGCCTGCTGGGCGGTGGAGCGCAGGTGGCCGATGACGACGAAGACGGCGTCGAAGCGCTCGCCGCCGTCCAGCCCCGTGCCGTCCAGGGCGGTGAGGGCGCGCTCGACCCAGCTCAGTTCGTTGGGGCCCATCACGCGCGGCCCCACGGTGGCCCCCAGCAGCCAGGGGTGCGCGCTGAAGACGTCCCACATCTGCCCGGCCCAGGTGTGCAGCGCGGGCCGCCAGCTCTCGGGGGTCTCCGGCGCGGCGGGCGGCGCGCCCATCGCCGTGTCGATCATCAGGGCCACCAGCTCGGCCTTGCCCGGCACGTACCGGTACAGCGACATCTTGGTGAAGTCCAGTTCGCCCGCGACCCGTTGCATGGAGACGGCCGCGAGTCCCTCCGCGTCGGCGAGACCGATCGCGGCGCGGGTGATGCGTTCCAGGCTGAGGGCCGGCTTGGGGCCGCGGCTGGGGCGTCCGCGCTCGCCCCACAGCAGCTCGACGCTGCCCGCCTGGTCCCCGAACACGCTGTTCTTCCTGTCTGCAGTCACCCGCGCATCCTAAAACCGTGTCCGGGGTACACAAAACCGTGTCCTTCGGATACAGTTTTTGTGTCGGCAGGGGGCCGATCCCGCGAGGGTCCATTCATGGGGTGTGCGATGACGGATGCGGCGAACGAGACGGCCGGGCCCGGCGCGGTGACCGGCGGGGGCGGGGCGCAGGGGGCGACGGTGCTCATCTCGGGCGCGAGCGTGGCCGGTCCGGCCCTGGCCTACTGGCTGGGCCGCCACGGCTTTCGGCCCACCGTGGTCGAGGTCGCGCCGGGCCTGCGCGAGGGCGGCTATGCGGTCGACTTCCGCGGCTCGGTCCACCTGGACGTACTGCGGCGGATGGACCTGCTGGACGAGATCCGCCGGCACGCCACCGGCGGTGGCGGTCCGCTCACCTTCATCGACGCCGAGGAGCGCCAACTGGCCGCGCTGCCGCCCGAGTTCGCGGGCGGTGAGGTGGAGATCCGCCGCTGTGACCTCTCCCGCATCCTGTACGAGCGCAGCCGCGCCACCACCGAGTACGTCTTCGGCGACTCCCTCACCTCCCTGACCGAGACGGCGGACGGGGTGCGGGCCACCTTCGAAAAGGGCGCCGCGCGCACCTTCGACCTGGTCATCGGCGCGGACGGGGTGCACTCCAACGTCCGGCGGCTGGCCTTCGGGCCCGAGGAGGAGTTCGTCAGCCACCTCGGCTATTACGTCGCGGGCTGGAGCCTTCCCGCGGGCGCCGCCGACTTCGAGGACCGGTCGCTGGGCTACAACGAGCCCGGCAGGTTCATCGGCGCGGGCCGGACCGGGCGCGGTGGCGTCGAGGTGTTCGCCCTCTTCGCGTCGGAGCGGCTGGACCACGACCGGCGCGATGCGGCCCAGCAGAAGAAGCTCGTCGCCGACGCCTTCGCCGGGATGGGCTGGCGCGCGGCGGAGCTGGTGGCCGGGCTGGAGAGCTGCGAGGACCTCTACTTCGACGCCATCGTCCGGGCCGATGTGCCGCGCTGGTCCACGGGCCGGGTGGCGCTGCTGGGCGACGCCGCGTACGGCGCGACCATCGGCGGCATGGGCACCGGCTCGGCGATCGTGGGCGCCTATGTGCTCGCCGGTGAACTGGCCGCGGCCGGCGGCGATCACAGCGCGGCATTCGGCTGCTACGAGCGGGAGTTGCGCGATTTCGTGACGCGCTGCCAGGAGGGCGGGGGCGACACCGGACGCTTCCTGTCGCCTGCGACCCAGCAGGACATAGACGGGCGCAACGCCCTGCTGGCCGACCCCGAACTGCTCGCGGGGATGCTGGACGAGGGCCTGGACCGGTCGGCGGGCATCGTCCTCAAGACCTATGCGGAGCCGGTGGTTCAAGGCCGGGCGAAGGCCTGATGACCTCGCGGCAGCCCATGATCGAAGGCAGTTATGCTACTACCGGCTCAGCGTATTACGGCAGTTGCGGCAGACGCCACGGGTGACCTCCGGGGCGGTGGCGCCGTCCGAGCTGTCACCCGCTTGTCGTCCCGTGATCTGTCGATGGTTTGAGGGTTTTGAGGGTGCAGAAGGTGCGAGAAGGATCGTCGCCCGGGGGCCCGCGTCCTGCCTCGGTTCTCGTGTGGACACTGCCCGCCGCGGCGACCGCCGTGGCCGGTGCGGTGGCCGCGGCGACGGTCGACTCCCAGGCGCGGACCCCGGTGATCTGGGTCGCGGTGGTCGCCACCCTCGCGGTGGCGCTCGTCGTGGCCGAGGTGGCCCGCCGCGGCCGGGCGCTGCAGGCGCTGCGCGAGCAGGCCGCCGCCCAGCAGGCCGCGCTCGCCCGCCAGGAGGCCGAGAGCGTCCGCCTGGCCCAGGAGCTGCTGCCCGCGGTGGTCTCCCGGCTCGGCCAGGGCGAGTTCCCCGAGGACGTGCTCGCCTCCATGTCGGACCAGGTGGCCCGGCAGGCCCAGGAGGCAGGCCTGGCACCGGAGTTCACCGCGGCCCACCAGGAAGTGCTGCGCTCGGTCCTGGACGCGGTCGTCGCCGAGGAGGACCTGCGCGAGTCCGCGCAGCGCGCGTTCGTGAACATCGCCCGCCGCGTACAGGCCATCGTCCACCAACAGGCCCAGGAACTGCGCGAGATGGAGGACCGGCACGGCCAGGCGCCGGACGTCTTCGGCGACCTGCTGCGCCTGGACCACGGCACCGCGCTGATCGGCCGGCTCGCCGACTCCATCGCCGTCCTCGGCGGCGCCCGTCCGGGCCGCCAGTGGAGCCGGGCGGTGCCGCTGTTCAGCGTGCTGCGCGGCGCCATGTCCCGGATCATCGACTACCAGCGCGTCGAACTGCACTCGGTCTCCGAGGTCGCGGTCGTCGGCCCGGCCGTCGAACCGCTCATCCACGCCCTCGCCGAGCTGCTGGACAACGCCACCCGCTACTCCCCGCCCAACACCCGGGTGCACCTCACCGCCGTCGACGTGCAGTCCGGCATCGCCGTCGAGATCGAGGACGGCGGCGTGAGCATGAGCGAGGAGGCCCGCAAGCGCGCCGAGCGGATGCTCCAGCAGGCGCAGGAGGGCCTGGACGTCAACGACCTGGGGGAGTCCCCCCGGCTGGGCCTCGCCGTGGTGGGCCGGCTCGCGCAGGCCTACAACTTCACGGTCTCGCTGCGCCCTTCGGCCTACGGCGGCGTGCGCGCCGTCCTCATCGTCCCGCAGGACCTGATCACCACCGCGCCCGCCACCGCCCGGGCCCACGGCATCGGCGCCTCCTCCGGCCCCCGTACGGCCCGCACCGACCGCCGCTCGGAGCGCGTGCCCGAGCGCGTGTCGGAGCGCACCGGCCAGACGGCCACCGCCCGGCGCCCGGCCGCCCCCGGGCAGCCC
>NZ_JBSIBZ010000151.1:0-12910 GCF_058245575.1 Streptomyces sp. UF-297
GCCAACACCCCTGGCGCCCCCGGCACTTCGGGCGCCCCGGCGTCCGGCCCCGTGGGTCCGCCCCCGCCGCCCCCCGGCGCGCCTTCCGGCCCCGGTGGCGGGGTGCACGCCGCCGCGACGATGCTCGCCGACGGCGCGAGCCTGCCCGGTCCGGGCGGCCCCGGTGGCCCGGGTGCCCCCGGCATGCCCCCGCCCCCCGGTGCCCCGGCCGCCGCTCCGCCCGGAGCCCGCCCCCAGGGCGCGTACGGCTATCCGCAGGCGCCGGGCGGTCAGCCGACCGTCGGCCCGGGCTACATGGCCGTGCTGAGCTACCGCGCGCCCGACGGCTCGGAGCAGAAGCTGCTGCGGCGTTCCGCGCCGGGCACGCCGCACCCGGAGTGGCAGCTGCTGCACGAGCTGCGCGGCATGAACATCCCGCCGCAGCAGGTCGTGGAGCTGCACACCGAGCTGGAGTCCTGCGATCTGCCGGGCGGCTACTGCGCCCGGATGATCCGGGAGACCTGGCCGCAGGTGCGCATCAGCCACACGGCCGCGTACGGCAGGGACCACGCCTCGCGGCAGCAGGGCGTACGTCATCTGGTCGAGCACCAGGGCGAGTTGCACCAGGTCGCGGACGGCCCCGCGCGGCCCGCGCCGGTACGGGCCCCGCTGCCGCACCCCTCGCAGGTGCAGCCGGTGCCTCCGGTCCCGCCGCAGGCCGTCGGGCAGGAGCTGGAGCAGTCCTTCGGCCCGCAGGGGATCTTCCGTTTCGACCAGCGGGCGGTCTCCCGGCACGGCGTGCCCGACGTGGTGGCGCAGACGCTGGTGTGGTCGGGGCTGCCGGTGGACTTCGGTCCGTTCTTCTGGGCGCAGGCCCAGCCGGGCCGCCCGGTGCCGACGCTGGCGGAGCTGGCCGCGGAGCGGGGCGTGCAGCCGACCGCCGACGCGGGCTCGTACCTGGTCATGGGCAACGACTTCGGGCGCCAGCTGTGCGTGCAGTACGGGACCGCGAACATCGTGGCCGTACCCCTGGAGGCCGGATCCCAGCCGGTGGCACCGCAGTTCGTGAACTCGGGGCTGCCGGAGTTCGTGCGCTGCCTGGCGATGCTGGGGCGGATGTGGCGGCTGCGGTACGGGCTGACGCCCGAGCAGGCGGGCCGCTGGACCGTGGACTTCCAGGCGCAGCTGGTGGCGCTGGACCCGCCGGCGCTGGGCTCGCCGGAGACCTGGTGGTCGGTGCTGCTGGAACAGATGTGGGACGGGCTGCTGTAGCAGCGCCCACACCGAGGGCCGTACGGCATTCCGTACGGCATTCCGTACGGCCCTCGGTGGCGTGCGGGGCGGGCACACCGCCTTGATCATGCGTATATGGGCCAGCCGCCTCGGCCGCCGTCAGGGCGGCCGCCCCTTGAGAGCTCCACGGCGCTCTACCGCGCCCGGCGGCGCAGGCGCCCGCGCCGCCGGCGCCGGATGTCCTGGCCCAAGCGGTTCCTGCTGTTCGTCCTGGTGCTGGTGGTGCTCGCGGCGGCGGGCGGGACCGCGCTGTACGTGTGGGCGGGCAAGCAGGTACGGCACGTGGACGCGCTGGCCGACTACCCGGGCCGCCCGTCGCCCGGCAGGGGCACGAACTGGCTGCTGGTGGGCTCGGACAGCCGGGCCTCGCTCACCCCCGAGCAGCGCCGGGATCTGCACGTCGGCAACGACGAGGGCCTGAACACCGACACGGTCATGCTGCTGCACTACGGGGACAGCGGACCGGATCTGGTCAGCCTGCCCCGCGACAGCTATGTGACCGTTCCCGGCCACGGCAAGAACAAGATCAATTCGGCGTACGCGGCGGGCGGTCCGCAGCTGCTGGCACGGACCGTGGAGCAGGCCACCGGGCTGCGCCTGGACCACTACGCCGAGGTCGACTTCCTGGGGTTCGTGCAGGTCGTGGACGCGCTGGGCGGGGTGGAGATCTGTGTGAAGAAGCCGATGAAGGACGAGAAGTCGGGGGCGGACTTCGCGGCGGGGTGCCAGGAGATGAACGGCACACAGGCGCTGGCGTACGTACGGGCCCGCTACAGCGACCCGGAGGGCGATCTGGGCCGGGTGGCCCGGCAAAGGCAGTTGATCGCTGCGGTCGCGAACGAGATGCTGAGCGCTGCGGTGATTCTCAACCCGGTCAAGCTGGTGCGCGTCCTGGATGCCGCGCTTTGTGCGCTCACCGTGGACAATGGCGCAGGGATGTGGGATCTGGTGCGGCTGGGCCGGTCGATGAAGGAGATCGCCGACGGCTCGGGGACCACGACCACGGTTCCGGTCGCGAATCCGGGTGTGAACATGGGGGGTCTGGGTGATGTGCTGCTGTGGGACGAACGACGGGCCCGACAGCTCTTCCAGGCGCTCCGCGATGACGTACCGATTCCGACTTCTGACAACAATTGACGCATCCTTGAGCATGGAGCGTGGCGGAGTGTCGCGGTATGAGCACTTCGGGCCGATCCAGAAAGATGTGCGCCGGACGGACTGCGTTGCACATCGGAGAGGGGCTTAGGGATGAGTGCATCGGTTTCGCCTCATGGGTTCGAGGTCGTACGAGGACGCGGCTACCGGCCGGAGGACGTCGACCGCCGGGTCGAGGGTCTTTCCGCGGACCGCGACTCCTGCTGGGAGCGCGCCGCGCGGCTCACGGTCCTGGCCAATGAGATGACGGCCGAGCTGGAGGAGCTGCACCGCTACATAGAGCAGATGCCGCCGCAGACGTACGAGTCCCTGGGGGACCAGGCGCGGCTGATCCTGACGACGGCGGAGTCCGAGGCGGCCAAGCTGCGCGCCGAGGCGGAGCAGGCGGCCGAGGAGGCGCAGGAGGCGGCCGAGGCGTACTCCCGGGAGATCCGCAGCGCGGCGGACAACAGGGCCCGCGAGCTGCGCGAGGACACCGAGGCCCGCGCCGAGCGCCTGGTGCAGGAGGCCGGGGCACAGCGCGACCGGCTGCTGGCCGAGGCCCGCAAGGATGCCGAGCAGTGGCGCCAGGAGGCGGCCGAGGCCCTGGAGGAGATGCGCCGCCGTACGGCCGCGATGCTCCAGGACCAGGACAAGAGCCAGGCCGAGCAGTGGGAGGCCGCCGGGCGCGAGATCGCCGCCCAGGAGGCCGAGCTGGACAAGCGCGTCGCCGAACTGGAGGAGCTGGGCGAGTCCAAGGTCGCCGAGATCCAGCGCTTCTACGCGCGTACGGAAGAGGCGGCCCGGCACGGCCAGGAGAACGCCGAGGCCCGCGCCGCGGCCCTGATCGCCCAGGCCCGCGTCGAGGCGGAGCGCATCGAGCGCGCCACGGAGCGCACGCTGCGCGAGCACCAGGAGCGGCGTGAAGAGGTCCGCTCGCACATGACGCACGTACGCAACACGCTGGCTGCGCTCACGGGCAAGGACCCGGTCGAGGAGGAGGCGGAGCCGCAGCCCGAGCCCGAGCAGTCGGCTCCCGAGCCGCGGCCGTCCTCGCCGGCGCCCGCCAAGCGGCCTGTCGATCCCGACAACGAGGACACGCTGGAGAACCGGTTGCCGCGGGTGCAGCAGCAGGGGTGATCACCTGCGGGTCGGTGGGGGCCGGTCGCGTCCGCGCGACCAGCCGCATATCGACGCGGTCCCGCTCCTGAGTGCCTTCGGCCCCGCTCCGCCAGTTACGGAGTGGGGCCGGGGGATCGTGTGGTTTCCGGGGTCGTTTCCACGTCCTTGTGCACGGGGAAGCGGCGTGGGGCCAGGGTGATGAGGAGGACGAGGGCCAGTGCCGCGGCGGCTGCCGCGCCGAGGTGGACGTGGTCGACGGCGGTGTCGACGGCGCGGCGCAGGTAGTCGGCGGCGCGGTCGGTCAGGGCGCCGGGCCGGGCCAGGGCGTGGGAGACGGCCTCCAGGTTGCCCGGCAGGCCGGGGCGGATGTCGGTGGGGGCGGCGGCCAGGCGCCCGGCGAGCGTGGCGTTGGCGATGGCGCCGAACAGGGCCGCGCCGACGGACTGGCCGACCTGGCGGCAGAAGAGGATCGAGGCGGTGGCGGTGCCGCGCTCGGCGTAGCCGACGGAGGACTGCACGCCGATGATCAGCGGGAGCTGGAAGAGGCCGAGGGCCGCGCCGAGCGCCAGCATGATCAGGGCGGGCTGCCAGGCGGCGCCCGGGTAGGGCAGCAGGGGGAAGGCGCACAGGATCAGGGCGGCGGTGCCGATGCCCAGTACGGCGCAGTTGCGGATGCCGATGCGCTGGTAGACGCGGCTGCTCAGGGCGGCGGAGACCGGCCAGCTCAGCGTCATGACCGAGAGCACGAAACCGGCGGCCGTCGGGCCCAGGCCCAGCACCGACTGGGCGTAGGTGGGCAGGAAGACGGTGGGGGCCACCATGAGCAGGCCCAGCGCGCCGAGGGCCAGGTTGACGGCCAGGATCGTATGGCGCCGCCAGACCCAGCCGGGGATGATCGGCTCGGCGGCCCGGCGCTCGATCAGGACGGTGGCCGCCGCGCACAGCGCGCTGGCGCCCAGCAGGAGCAGCGAGGGTACGGAGAGCCAGGGCCAGGCGACGCCGCCCTGGACGAGGGCGGTCAGCAGCAGGCCGCCGCAGGCGAAGATGGCCAGCGCGCCGGGCCAGTCCACGCGCGGGCGCCTGGCGGTGGCGGCGGCGGGTATGCGGGTTCCGGGGTCCTCGAAGAAGTGCCGGATCACCAGCCACAGGGCCACCGCGCCCACCGGCAGGTTGAGCAGGAAGATCCAGCGCCAGTCCGCGTAGGTGGCGATCAGCCCGCCCAGCGCGGGCCCGGCCACCGCCGAGACGGCCCAGACCGTGGAGATCCTGGCCTGGATCTTGGGGCGTTCCTTCATCGGGTACAGGTCGGCGGCGATGGTCTGGATGGTGCCCTGCAAGGCGCCGCCGCCCAGGCCCTGCAGGACGCGGAAGGCGATCAGGGAGGCCATGTCCCAGGCGCCCGCGCACAGCAGCGACCCGGCGAGGAAGAGCAGGATGCCGGTGACCAGGACGGGCTTGCGGCCGAAGGTGTCGGAGAGCTTGCCGTACACGGGCAGGGTGACGGTGACGGCGAGCAGATAGCCGGAGAAGAGCCAGGAGAAGACCGCGAAGCCGCCGAGGTCGCCGACGATCTGCGGGACGGCGGTGGCGATGACCGTGGAGTCCAGCGCGGCCAGCGCCATCCCGAGCATCAGCGCGGCGACGACGGGGCCGCGCCGGGCGGCGGGCGCGGCGGCGGGGCCCGGCGCGGCGTCTTCGTGGCCCCTGTGCGTGTACCTGCCGGTGCTGCTCACCGCGCCCCCTCCAGCGTTGTGTGTACAGGACACCATTCCACGCGGGGGCGGGCTCGGGAACGGCGATGCCCGGATGGTGGGACACAACGTCAGATGGGCGGCGGGGGGCGTCTTCGGGAGTGGGAGGTGAGTGTCAGTGGGGGGCTTTAGGCTGGAGAACCCCGGCCCGTCCTCGTGTCGGGCTGTTCGCGTTGTTCGCCTCCTCGGGACGGAAGCCTTATCTCATGAGCCTGACTGGTCTGCTGGACGCCGTCGTACGGGATGCCGCGCTGGCCGAAGCCGTCAAAGCCGCGGCCGACGGGAACCGCCCGCATGTGGACCTGGTCGGCCCGGCGGCCGCCCGCCCGTTCGCGGTGGCCGCGCTCGCGCGCGAGGCGAAGCGGCCGGTGCTGGCGGTGACCGCGACCGGCCGGGAGGCCGAGGACCTGGCCGCCGCGCTGCGCTCCCTGCTCCCGCCCGACGGCGTGGTGGAGTACCCCTCCTGGGAGACGCTGCCCCACGAGCGCCTCTCGCCGCGCTCGGACACGGTCGGGCGGCGCCTGGCGGTGCTGCGCCGCCTGGCGCACCCGCTCAAGGACGACCCGACCGCCGGCCCCGTCTCCGTCGTGGTCGCGCCCGTGCGCTCCGTACTCCAGCCGCAGGTCAAGGGCCTGGGGGACCTGGAGCCCGTCAGCCTGCGCAGCGGGCAGAGCGCCGATCTGGGCGAGATCGTGGACGGGCTGGCGGCGGCCGCGTACGCCCGGGTCGAACTGGTCGAGAAGCGCGGTGAGTTCGCGGTCCGCGGCGGCATCCTGGATGTCTTCCCGCCGACCGAGGAGCACCCGCTGCGGATCGAGTTCTGGGGCGACGACGTCGAGGAGATCCGTTACTTCAAGGTCGCCGACCAGCGCTCCCTGGAGGTCGCCGAGCACGGCCTGTGGGCGCCGCCCTGCCGCGAGCTGCTGCTGACCGAGGACGTACGCGAGCGGGCCGCCGCGCTGGCCGAGCTCCACCCCGAACTCGGCGAGCTGCTGGGCAAGATCGCCGAGGGGATCGCCGTCGAGGGCATGGAATCCCTCGCTCCGGTCCTCGTCGACGACATGGAACTGCTGCTGGACGTGCTCCCCGCCGGGAGCATGGCCATGGTCTGCGACCCCGAGCGGGTACGCACCCGGGCCGCCGACCTGGTGGCCACCAGCCAGGAGTTCCTCCAGGCGTCCTGGGCCGCGAGCGCCGGCGGCGGCGAGGCGCCCATCGACGTGGGCGCGGCCTCGCTGTGGGGCATCGCGGACGTCCGGGACCGGGCGCGCGAGCTGGGCATGATGTGGTGGTCGGTCTCGCCGTTCGCGGCAGATGAGGAACTCGACGACGACACCCTCAAGTTGGGGATGCACGCCCCGGAGTCCTACCGCGGCGACACCCAGCGGGCGCTGGCCGACACCAAGCAGTGGATCGCCGAGGGCTGGCGCACGGTGTACGTCACCGAGGGCCACGGCCCCGCGGCCCGTACGGTCGAGGTGCTCGGCGGCGAGGGCATCGCGGCCCGCCTGGACGCCGAACTCGGTGAGATCTCGCCCTCGTTGGTGCATGTCGCCTGCGGCTCCATCGACAACGGCTTCGTCGACCCCGCCCTCAAGCTCGCCGTGCTCACCGAGACCGACCTCTCGGGCCAGAAGGCCGCGGGCAAGGACGGCGTCCGGATGCCCGCCCGCCGCCGCAAGACCATCGATCCGCTCACCCTGGAGGCGGGCGACTACATCGTCCACGAACAGCACGGCGTGGGCCGCTACATCGAGATGGTGCAGCGCACGGTCCAGGGCGCCACCCGCGAGTACCTCCTCGTGGAGTACGCGCCCGCCAAGCGCGGCCAGCCGGGCGACCGCCTCTACATCCCCACCGACCAGCTGGAGCAGGTCACCAAGTACGTCGGCGGCGAGGCCCCCACCCTGCACCGCCTGGGCGGCGCCGACTGGACCAAGACCAAGGCGCGCGCCAAGAAGGCCGTCAAGGAGATCGCCGCCGACCTGATCAAGCTCTACTCGGCGCGCATGGCGGCGCCCGGCCACACCTTCGGACCGGACACCCCCTGGCAGCGCGAGCTGGAGGACGCCTTCCCCTACGCCGAGACGCCCGACCAGCTCACCACCATCGCCGAGGTCAAGGAGGACATGGAGAAGTCGGTCCCCATGGACCGCCTGATCTGCGGCGACGTCGGCTACGGCAAGACCGAGATCGCGGTGCGCGCCGCCTTCAAGGCCGTCCAGGACGGCAAGCAGGTCGCCGTCCTCGTGCCCACGACCCTGCTCGTACAGCAGCACTTCGGGACCTTCAGCGAGCGGTACGGACAGTTCCCCGTCGTCGTCAAGGCGCTCTCCCGCTTCCAGACCGACACCGAGGCCAAGGCCGTCCTGGAGGGCCTGAAGGACGGCTCGGTGGACATCGTCATCGGCACCCACCGGCTGTTCTCCTCCGAGACCAAGTTCAAGGACCTGGGCCTGGTCATCGTCGACGAGGAGCAGCGCTTCGGCGTCGAGCACAAGGAGCAGCTGAAGAAGCTGCGGGCCAATGTGGATGTGCTGACGATGTCGGCCACGCCCATCCCCCGTACGCTCGAAATGGCGGTCACCGGCATCCGCGAGATGTCCACGATCACCACCCCGCCCGAGGAGCGCCACCCGGTCCTGACCTTCGTCGGGCCCTACGAGCAGAAGCAGATCGGCGCGGCCATCCGCCGTGAACTGCTGCGCGAGGGCCAGGTCTTCTACATCCACAACCGGGTGGAGTCCATCGACCGGGCCGCCGCCCGGCTGCGCGAGATCGTCCCCGAGGCGCGCATCCAGACCGCCCACGGACAGATGGGCGAGTCGCAGCTGGAGCAGGTCGTCGTCGACTTCTGGGAGAAGAAGTTCGACGTCCTGGTCTCCACCACGATCGTCGAGTCCGGCATCGACATCTCCAACGCCAACACCCTGATCGTCGAGCGCGGCGACAACTTCGGCCTCTCCCAGCTCCACCAGCTGCGCGGCCGGGTGGGACGCGGCCGCGAGCGCGGCTACGCCTACTTCCTGTACCCGCCGGAGAAGCCGCTGACCGAGACCGCCCACGAGCGCCTGGCCACCATCGCCCAGCACACGGAGATGGGCGCGGGCATGTACGTCGCCATGAAGGACCTCGAAATCCGCGGCGCGGGCAACCTGCTGGGCGGCGAGCAGTCCGGCCATATCGCGGGCGTCGGCTTCGACCTGTACGTACGGATGGTGGGCGAGGCCGTGGCGGACTACCGGGCGTCCCTGGAGGGCGGCGTGGAGGAGGAGCCGCCGCTGGAGGTCAAGATCGAGCTGCCGGTCGACGCGCATGTCCCGCACGACTACGCGCCCGGCGAGCGGCTGCGTCTGCAGGCCTACCGCGCCATCGCCTCCGCCAATACGGAGGAGGACATCAAGGCCGTCCGCGAGGAGCTCACCGACCGCTACGGCAAGCTGCCCGAGCCGGTGGAGAATCTGCTGCTGGTCGCCGGGCTGCGGATGCTGGCCCGCGCCTGCGGCGTCACCGACATCACCCTGCAGGGCTCCAACGTCCGCTTCGGCCCGGTGGAGCTGCGCGAGTCCCAGGAGCTGCGCCTCAAGCGCCTGTACCCGCGTACGGTCCTCAAGCCGGCCACCCACCAGGTGCTGGTGCCGCGCCCGGCCACCGGGAAGATCGGCGGCAAGCCGCTGGTCGGCCGCGAACTGCTGGCGTGGGTCGGGGAGTTCCTGACCACCATCCTGGGGGCGTAGGCGCAGATCTCCTCGGGCCGCAGGCCCGCGCCGCCCGCCGGACCCGTCGGAATATCCCCTCGCACCCGCCTCTTGTACGCAAGTGGCGACCGGCGCGAGGGGCATCGGCGGGTGGAGGGCGGGATCGTATGCACGTCGGTGTGAGCACGTTGGCGGTCGGCGCGGGCATCGAGGTCACCGAGCTGGCCAGGGCGCTGGAGGAGCGCGGCTTCGAGTCGCTGTTCGTCGGCGAGCACACCCACGTTCCGGTGGGTGACGTGGACGCGATCCGCCCCGAGTCCATGGTCCCCCACTATCCGCGGGTGCCCTCGCCGATCGTCACGCTCTCCTTCGTCGCGGCCGTCACCGAGCGCCTGCGGCTGGGCACTTCCGTACTGCTGCTGCCCCAGCGGGACCCGATCATCACGGCCAAGGAGACCGCCACCCTGGACGCCTTCTCCAAGGGGCGGCTGATCGTCGGCGTCGCGGCCGGTCACCTGCACGGCGAGCTGCGCAACCACGGCACCGACCCGGCGGACCGGTACGCCGTGCTGCGCGAACGGGTCCTGGCCATCCGGGAGATCTGGACCCAGGACAAGGCCGAATTCCACGGCGAGCACGTCGACTTCGACCCGCTGCTGTCCGAGCCCAAGCCCGTCCAGCGCCCGCACCCGCCGGTGCTGCTGGGCGGCTCGGGGCGGCGCACCCTGGAGCGGGTGGCGCAGTACGCACAGGGCTGGCTGCCGCTGTACGGGCCGGGCTTCGACCTGGACGCGCTGGCCGCCGACCTGACGTTCCTGCGGGCCGCCACGGAGGCGGCCGGACGGCCCCCGGCGCAGGTCACGGTCGTCGCGGTGGAGCCGGACGCCGGGGTGCTGGCCCGCCTGGCGGACCTCGGGGTGGACCGGGCCGTGCTGAATCTGCGGCGGGCGGGGCGGGACGAATCGCTGCGCAGCCTGGATGCGTACCAGAGCCTGACAGCCGACTGAATGCCTTATTCCGCAAGGGAGGTGACGGGGCGTCATGGGGTGTGATGGCGCGCTTCATGTCCGGTTCGGGACCTTTGGCCGGTGACGGGCGGGGGCGGGCGATTTAAGGTCGCGCGGGGTGCCGGGAGGTCCGGCGCCCCGTACTCCGTTCGCCGTTCCCCGGCACCTTTCCTGGACAGGACTCCCGCAGTGATACGCACCCGACGCCGTGCCTCCCGCTCTGCCGCCGCCTTACTGACCGCGGCGCTGCTCGCCCTCACCGGGTGCACGCCGGAGGCCGACGGCGCCTCCTCCCCGTCCGGGACGCCTTCGTCATCGGCATCGGCGTCGGCGTCGGCGTCGCCCAGTACGTCGCCCAGCGCATCCCCCAGCACCTCGCCGAGCCCGTCGCCCGCCGCGGCCACGCCGACTGCCGTACCCACCCCGCCCCCGCCCCCGAAGAACACGGTCCGCCCCCCGGCAGCTACCCCCAGGGCCGCCGAGCCGACCCGGCGCGCCTCCGGTGGCGGCGGCTCCACCGGAGGCGTCATCCTGGCGCCGTCCGGAAACCACTACCAGCGCGGCCAGTTCTGCAAGAAGATCCACCTCGGGCTGACCACGCGGGACGCGCACGGGTCGGTGCTGACCTGCCAGATGCAGAGCGGCCGTCCGCACTGGACGTGAGCGCCCGCACCTGTGGGTGCGGGCTCAGGACACGTGGGCCGCGACGATGCGGGCGCAGGCCTCCGGCGAGGTGTCGGTGGTGTCGACTTCCAGGTCGTAGGTGACGCCCCGGTGGACGAGGCGGGCCTGGGCGGCGGCCATGCCGGGGGTGCGGTCGGGGCGTTCGCGCTCGCGGGCGGTGGCGGCCTCGGGGGAGCAGTGCACGCCGACCCACAGGACCCGCAGGCCCTCCAGCGCGGTGCGCCAGCGCTGCTGGGAGGCGGCGCCGCCGACGAAGACCTCGTCCACCACGACACCGGTGCCGGCCCTGGCGATGGCCGCCACGCCGCGGGCCCAGCTCTCCTCCAGCGCCTGGAAGCCGGGGCCTGCGGTGACGGTGCCGTCGGGCGCGAGGTCCAGGCCCGCGGGGTCCTCCAGCAGGCCGGGCGGCATCGCGTCGACGAGGGTGTCCACGCCCAGCGTCAGCCAGGGCCGGGGCAGCAGGTCTTGCAGCGCGCGGGCCAGCGTGGAAGTGCCGGAGCTGGAGCCGCCGTTGAGGACGATCACATCGGTGGTCATCGGGCCACGGTAGGGGCGCCGGGCGGCGTTGTCCTCTTCATGACGACCAGCGGGCCCGAGGCGCCCAGGACGGTGTAGCCGGACTGGGGGTGCCGCCGCTCGGCGTCGGTCTGTGCCTGCTCGGACGTACGGCCGTCGCGCAGCTCCACCGCGATGTAGTCGGGGGCGATGCCGCGGGTGTCGCCGATCCACAGCACCCGGGCGCGGCTGGTCAGCCGGCTTATGGGTTTGACGTCGGCCTCGACGGTGGCGCCGTCGGGGATGCGCGCCAGCAGCTCCTCGGCGGCCGTGACCGAGGGCGGTTTGCGGTAGGTGGCGGCCTCGGTGAGGCGGGCCAGCGGCAGCGTCGTGGTCAGCGCCAGAGCGGCGGCCAGTACGGCGGCGGGCAGGTGGTGGGCGTACGTCCGCAGCCAGGGCCGCGCCGAGAGGCGGGCGCGGCACAGGGCGTCGGTCAGCGCGAGGAAGAGGACGGGCATCAGCACGGCGTTGTAGTGCCAGTCGATGCCCCAGTAGTGCTCCTCGTGGGAGACGAAACGCCAGCCGATGGTGGGCAGCGCGGCCAGGAGGAGCGGGGAGCGCAGCGCGAGGAGCCCGGTGGTGGGCAGCAGCAGCCACAGCAGGGTGCGTACGGCGGTGTCGGCGGGGATGACGGGGGCCGGGCCGCCGTCGCCGCTGAGCTTGTTCCAGTAGTCGTAGGAGCCCGAGCCGTTGAAGGCGGGGATGACCACGCCCAGGGTGACGGCGGTGGCGGTCAGCCCGAAGGCGATCAGCGCGACGGCCGAGGGCACGGCCCGGCGGGCGCGGACCAGGATCACCGCGCCGATGGCGGCGGCGGTCACCCCCAGGTCCTCCTTGACCAGGACCAGCGGCAGCGCCCAGAGCACCGCCGTCCTCCAGCGCCCGCGCACCACCGCCTCCAGGGAGAAGGCGATGAGCGGTACGGCGAAGGCGATCTCGTGGAAGTCGAAGTCGACGGCCTTCTGCACTCCCCAGGACAGGCCGTAGGCGACACCGATGGCCAGGCCCCGGCCGCGGCCCAGGAAGTGCGCGGCGGCGCGGGTGACGGGGACGGCGGACACCGCGAACAGGGCGGCCTGCGCGGTCAGCAGGGTCACGGGGGAGGGGAAGAGCCGGTAGAAGGGGGTGAGCACGATCAGGACCGGGCTGAAGTGGTCGCCCAGGATGTTGGTGCCCGGGCCCTTCAGGTCGGCCACGGGGGCGCGCAGATGCGCGTAGGCGCGTACGGCCTGCTCGAAGATCCCCAGGTCCCAGGAGGCGTTCGCCATGAAGCGGTGGCGGCAGATGGACACCGCGGCGAAGAGGAGGAAGAGGACGGCGGCCGTCCAGTACGGGTCGAGTCGGGGGGCGCGCAGCGCGGCGGCCCGCGCGCTGAGGCGCCGGGGGGCGGACGCGGCCTCGGCGCCCTGCCTCGTCCCGCCGCTCGCCGCCGTTGCTGCGGCCGTGTCCATGGGGATCCTCACTGTCAACTTCCGAAAAGATACTTGAGGCCGTCGAACAGAACGGTTTCCGCCAGCTATTGGAGGGGATGTCCGCCCCGGTACGGGCCGCCTGTCTGCGGCCGCTCGGTCCGGGCCGCGCCTGCCGCGCGCCGTGCCGCGCGAGCCCGTACCGGTGCAGGAGCCCGTACCGGTTCAGACGCCGGGGCGCGCGCCGCCGTTCCCGGGCGGGCCGGCGCCCCCCCGCC
>NZ_JBSIBZ010000152.1:0-12609 GCF_058245575.1 Streptomyces sp. UF-297
GCGCATCGAGGACGACATCCTGGTCACCGAGGACGGCAACCGCAATCTGTCCGCCGCCCTGCCCCGCACCTCCACCGGCGTCGAGGCGTGGATGGCCCGCCTCAAGAGCTGAGGAGCGCAGGCCCAACGCCCCGTGCCGGGCGGGTCATTCGCCGCTGGGGGCGGCCGTGCCGGGCTGGATGACGGGGAAGGCGTTGTTGCCCCCGCAGGTCATCGCAGGCAGCAGGACGCCCCCGCCGCGCACCTGCACCAGGACCTTCTCGGGCGGGACGTCGTCGCGCATGGAGCCGTTGGCCGCCGTGCACACCAGCTGGCTCAGGGCGGGGGTGTCCAGCCGCTTGGCGTTGATGGGGAGCGTCATGTCGACCTTGCCGTCCTTGGCGGTGACGGTGATCCGGCCGGGGCCCATCTTGGGGAGCACGGAGGTCAGTCCGCGCTGCCGCTCGGCGCTGTTGGGTCCGTCCAGCAGCAGGTCGACGGCGCCCTGCGGGTCGACCGGCTCGGCGGCCGGGCGGCTGGAGGCGCGCATGCCGTCGGGCCCGAGGAAGAACAGCTGCACATCGGCCTCGGGCTTGCCCGGCTGTTTGATCCCGCGGGCCGGTTCCCCGGCGTCGATCACTCCGGTCGGTGCGATGCCGCAGCCGGCCAGTACCCCGGCCAGCAGTCCGCCGGCCGCCATGCGCCGGGCGCGGCGCGATGCGAGGACGTCGAGCGCGCTCATCGGTCCGTCACCTCCTTGTCTTGCGTGCCGCCGCCGCTGTCGCCGGTTCCGCCGCCGCGCAGCGGGAGCTCCACCGTGAACACCGCGCCGCCCTCGGGGCAGTTGGCGGCGCGCATCGACCCCCCGTGCAGCCGTACGTTCTCCATCGCGATGGCCAGGCCCAGCCCGCTGCCCTCGGAGCGGGCGCGCGCGGAGTCGGCCTTGTAGAAGCGGTCGAAGACGTGCGGCAGGACCTCGGGGTCGATGCCGGGGCCGCTGTCGGCGATCTCGATGAGCAGCTGCTCCGCGCCGGACGCGGGGGTGTGCAGGACGACGCGTACCGGCTCGCCGCCGTGGTGCAGCGCGTTGCCCACCAGGTTGGCCACCACCACGTCCAGGCGGCGCGGGTCGAGCTGGGCGCGTACGCCCTGGGAGAGTTCGGTCTCCACCCGGTCCTGCCAGGCTCGGGCCTGCAGGGTCTTGCGGATGGTCTCGGCGACGTCCACCTCGTCCAGGTGCAGGGCGGCGGCGCCCGCGTCGAAGCGCGAGACCTCCATCAAGTCCTCGACCATACGGGCCAGTTTGCCGGTCTCCTGGCTGATGAGGCGTACCGCGGAGGCGGTGTCGGGGTCCAGGGACCCGGCGTCCTCGTCCAGGACGTCGGTGACCGCGGTCATCGCGGCCAGGGGGGTGCGCAGCTCGTGGGAGACATCGGCGGCGAACCGCCGCGAGTTGGACTCCATGCGGCGCAGCTCGGCGACGTTCTCCTCCAGGCGGGCGGCCATGTCGTTGAACGTACGGGACAGATCGGCCAGTTCGTCGGCGCCCTTGACCTCCAGGCGGGTGTCCAGCTTGCCCTCGGCGATCCGGCCCGCGGCCTGGCGCAGTCCGCGTACGGGCCGCAGCACGCCGCGCGCGGCGAACAGCGCGGGGACGACGGCCAGCGCGATCACCGGCAGCGCGCCGCGCTGGGCGGCGTCCACCAGCGCCTCGACATTGGCCTCCTCGGCGCGCAGCGGCAGCTGGGTGTAGACGGTCAGGTCCGAGGCCTTGCCGTCCTGGGCCCGCATCACCGGCATGCCGACCACCAGCCACGGGTCCCCGTCGCGGTCCACCCGCTGGAAGGCCGGGACATGCCGCTTCTCGACGGACTCCTCCAGCTCCTGGGGGATGGTCACCTCGTGCCGGAACGGGGTCTCGCCGCTCTCGGGCACACCGCGGTAGCGGACCTCCACGTCCCAGTCGCGGGCCTTGCCGGAGCGGTCGAGCTGCCGGGTGAACTCCTCCAGGTCCACCCGGCTGGGCGGCACCGGCAGCGAGGGCGCCAGCGAATTGATCTGGCCCCGCAGGTCGTTGATGGCGGTGTCCTGGGAGCGCTGGAGGATGGCGTTGCGCGCCTCACGGTAGGTCAGCGCCGCGGTGGTCAGCGCGCTGACGGCGGCGACCAGCAGGAAGGCGACGACCAGGCGGGCCCGCAGGCCGCGCGGGAGTGAGCGGGGCAGCGCGAAACGTTTCACAGCGGTCCGAAGCGGTAGCCGAAGCCGCGCACGGTCTGTACGTAGCGGGGGGTGCGGGGAGTGTCCTCGATCTTGGTGCGCAGCCGCATCACACAGGCGTCCACCAGGCGCGCGTCGCCGTGATAGCTGTGCTCCCACACGTGCTCCAGCAGCTGCTGGCGGCTGAAGACCTGCCCGGGGGTGGCCGACAGGAACAGCAGCAGCTTCAGCTCGGAGGGGGCCAGCGCCAGGTCGGCACCGCCCTTGGTGACCACCAGCCCGGCGCGGTCCACGGCCAGCTCGCCGTAGGTCTCCACGGGGGCCGGGCCCGGCTCCGCGGCCTGTTCGCCGTCGGCGGGCAGCGCGGTACGGCGCAGTACGGCCCGGATGCGGGCCTCCAGCACCTCGCCGCGGGCGGGCTTGACGATGTAGTCGTCGGCGCCGGCCTCCAGGCCCAGCACCACGTCCAGGTCGTCGCCGCGCGCGGTGAGCATGATGATCGGCAGCTGCCGTTCGGCGCGGATGAGGCGGCACACCTCGAAGCCGTCCTTGCCCGGCAGCATCAGGTCCAGCAGCACGATGTCGGGCCGGAAGGCGGGGAGGACCTCCAGGCCCTCTTCGCCGGTCGGTGCGGCGGCCACTTCGTGACCGCGCCGCCGCAGTGCGAGGGTGACTCCGTCCCGTACGGCGGCGTCGTCCTCGATCAGAAGTACTCGTGGCATGGGTTCAGTATCAATAAGTTTCATGATGGATCGGTAACAGGCGCATCCTGCCCGCTTTCCTTCGCATCTGTCGTGATGAAGTCAGTAAGCACGAAGGCGGAAACGCCGACGGGCTCAGGTACTCGCACGGCAACAGGGACGGGATGGAAGATGGCACGGCGCGTCGGAATAGAGGGCGGCATCATCGGGGTGGCCGCGGTGGCGGTGGTGTCCGTGGCGACTGTGGGGGTGCTCGCCTTCTCGCAGTCCGGCGGCTCCACGGCGCACGCCGACGACGCGGAGAAGAAGAACCAGCACAGCGGCCAGGCGGCGCCCGCCAAGGTGGACCCGAGCATCGTGCACGCCTCCGACCGGGCCGGCAAGAGCCTCAACATCACCATCGACGACGGCCCGGACCCGGTGTGGACCCCCAAGATCCTTGAGATTCTGAAGAAGAACGACGTCAAGGCGGTCTTCTGCATGATCGGCCCGCAGGCCAAGGAGCACCCGGACCTGGTCAAGAAGGTGGTGGCCGCGGGCCACAAGCTGTGCGACCACACCATGAACCACAACACCGGCATGGACAAGCGGCCCGAGGACTACCAGTCCGAGCAGATACTCCCCGCGCAGAAGATGATCGAGGACGCGGCGGGCGGCGCGAAGGTCGAGTACTACCGCGCCCCGGGCGGCGCCTTCACCCCCTACAGCCGCAAGCTCGCGGCCGACCACGGGATGCGCCCGCTGGGCTGGAACGTGGACAGCAAGGACTTCGAGCGCCAGGGCGTGGACGCGATCGTGCAGACGGTGCGCGGCGAGATATCCAACGGCCCGACCGTCCTCTTCCACGACGGCGGCGGCGACCGCAGCCAGACGGCGGCGGCGCTGGAGCAGCTGCTGCCGTGGATGAAGCAGCAGGGCTACGGCTTCGGCTTCCCCAAGCGCTGACCCGCACTCGGCGAAGGGCCCCGGTTCCTCCGGGGCCCTTCGCCGTTGTCCGTTCGCCTGGGGACGGTGCCGACAGACCCTAGGCCTGGCCGAACAGCTCCGCCAGGCCGCGGTCCACGCCCAGGTGCTCGCGCTCGCGCTCGGCGGGCACCGCCTGGTAGGTGCGGTGCAGGAACCGCCGCAGGTCACCGCTCTTCATCTGGATCATCGCGATGCCCTCGTCCACGTGGAACTCCAGGAGCGTGCGGTCCGATCCGTGCGGCCGCACCCGTACGTCACCGCGCCCGGCGGGCCCCTCCAGTCCCTCGGCCAGCAGCTCGCGGGCGAAGGTCCACTGCACCGCGACCCCGTCCAGCGAGATCTCCGGCGGGAAGGAGATCCGTACCGCGAGCGGATCGGCGGGCACATAGCGCAACACCGCGGGCACGGCGTGCGGTCCGGGCGCGGTCGCGATGAGACGGACCTGTACGGCTTGGTCGATGGCGCTCGGCATCGCGGCTGCTCCCTTACGGCTCTCGGGTCATGGGCAAGACTCGCCCTGTAGGACGGTGTGCCCACGTCTGGCGTGCACGTGACAGGGGTGTGATCTATGTCATGCCGTGGCCATTGGTTTCTCGCCGGTCTCCTTCGCTTTCTGTCAAGTTGCCTGCCAGGAACGGGATTTCGCGCCCTGCGCGCGACTCTGTGCGAAGTCCGGTGCGGGTTCAAGGAATTCGTCGAGAATTCCTGGAGTGGCGGCTACTGCGAAGGAAACCGCATTAATAGCGCACATATCCGGGATGCGGTATCCGTCCTCGCCCGCCGCCACCGCCGCGGTGAGCGTGACCACCCCCGCCCGGCGCCCGAACGGCGAACTGGACAGGGTCCAGGCAGCGATCGCCGTGCGCCGCAGCGCCAGTGAGTCGCGGCAGAAGGTGCCCGAGCGGGTCAGCAGATACGGCCCGTGGAGCGCGTGCCCCAGATTGCGGTAGGCGTCCCGGGCCAGCCACAGCACCGCGAGCGTGGACAGCAGGGCGTAGATCCAGGCACAGTGCAGCAGGACGGGGGTGAGCAGTGCGCCGAGGCAGGCCAGCGCCGCGGTGCCGGGCAGTACGGCGAAGAGCAGCCCGCGCATCCGGCGGCGGCGCAGCGCGGCGCGCGGGTGCCGGTTCAACTCCGGGGTGGGGAAGGGGGAGCGCAGCGTTCCCGAGGCGGTGTGCAGCGCCGTGCGGCGCGGCGCGGGCGGCAGCAGGGCGCTGCGCTTGCGGTTCTCCTCGAGGTTGCCCAGTCCGCCCGCCACGGCCCGTACGGTCGCGCCGCCGCCGGCCCGCAGCAGCAGCGGCTCGCGCAGCACTACGCCGCGCAGCCGGGCCCGCTCGATGGTGACCGAGCGCGTGGTGAACAGGCCGTGGCGCACCCGCAGCGTGCGGGCGTCGGTCCACTCCAGGCGGTGGTTCCACCAGTTCTCGACGTACAGGGCCACCGCGCCGAGCGCGCCCAGGGCGAGCACGGCCAGCAGTGCCGCGGGCACGGTCAGCCACAGCATGCTGTGCCCGAACGCGGTCAACGCGCGCCGCACGAACGGCAGTTGCCACAGCTCGATGCCCATGCCGTGCAGGATGCGATAGGCCGTCCCCGCGGTGACCAGGACGCCGCCCAGCACCCAGAACGTCAGCGGCGCATAGCGCAGCCAGCGCCAGTCGATACGCGCCAGGACCGGGTCCTCGGCCGCGGCGCGGGTGTCGGCGCGGGCCAGCAGCCGGTCGCGCAGCGCCCGCGCGTCCGCGGCCGAGAGCGCCTCCAGGGACACCTCGCCGCCCCCGGATCCGGAGGTCCCGGCGCGCAGCACGGTGACGCCCAGCAGCCGGTGCACGGGGGTGGCGGTCAGGTCCACGGTGCGCACGCGGTGCAGCGGCACGCTGCGCAGCCGCCGGGTCAGCAGCCCCGTACGGATGTCGAAGGAGTCCGCGGTGAGGCGGTAGCCGGTGCGGGTCCAGCGCACCAGGCCGAGACCGGTGATCACCGCGAAGGCCGCGGTGAGGGCGCCGAGGGTGATCCACGCGCCGGTCTCGATGCGGCTGCCGGTGAGCCACGCGGCCAGTGCGGTCATCGCGAACGAGCCGAGCGGCGCGGCCAGCCAGCCGCAGTGCACGAGCAGGGTGCGCGGGTGCAGCCGCTGCCACGGGGCCTCGGGAGTGGAGCCGGCGGCGGTCATACGGCGTCCCCCGGCACGGCCTGGGCGGCCTGGCCTATGCGGCGCGCCAGCTCCTCGGCGTCGGCGGCGGCCAGTCCCGCGATCTTGATGTCGCCCGCGGTGGAGGCGGTGGTGACGGTCACCGTCGCGAGCCCGTACCGGCGCTGCAGCGGGCCGCGCGCGGTGTCCACGGTCTGCACCCGTGACAGCGGCGCGATCCGCCGCTTGTGCCAGAACCAGCCATGCGCCGCGTACACCGCCTGGCCGCCCAGCTCCCAGGCGTGCACGGCGTACCGCCGGCGCGGCATGACCAGGAGGTAGCCCAGCGCGGGCAGCACCAGCGTGAGGGCCAGCAGCGGCGCCAGCCAGGGGAGCGCGCCGGGGAAGAAGAGCACCGAGAGCACCGCGAGGGCCAGTGCGGTCAGCAGCATCGGCCCGCTCGCCGAGAGCAGTGCCTGGAGGGTCCACCAGCTGCGGGCGCGGGGGTCGACCCGGTGGCGGGGTGGTCGCAGGTGCGAGGCGGCGTGCGCGGGCATGGTCGTCACCGTTTCCAAGTCATGTGTATTGGATGGGCGTACGTTATAACGGTACAAGCGACTTGTAAAAACGAGGAGAGACCGCCCGTGCCCAAGAAGGTGGACCACGAAGCCCGGAGACTGGAGATCGCCCAGGCGCTGTGGCGCATCGCGAGCACCAGAGGGCTCCAGGGCGCGAGCCTGCGCGATGTCGCGGCCGAGGCCGGCATCTCGCTCGGCAGGCTCCAGCACTACTTCCGCACCAAGGAGGAGATGCTGCTGTTCGCCCTGCGGCACATCAACAAGCTCGCCGACACCCGCATCCGCGACAGCATCCGGACACTCGGCGAAGCCCCCACGCCCCGCGAGATCCTGCGCGCCTGCCTGGTGGGGATGCTGCCGCTGGACGACAAGAGCCGCACCGGCATCCTCGTCGCCGTCGCCTACTTCGGCCTGGCCGTGCACGACGAAGCGCTGCGCGCCGAGTCCCGCGAGGGAATCCCGCAGCTGCGCGCCTTCTTCGCCGACCAGCTGCGCCAGGCCGCCGCGCGCGGAGAGCTGGCCCGCGACCGCGACCCGCAGGACGAGGCGATGCTGCTCATCAGCCTCGTGGACGGGCTCTCCACCTACATCCTTCTGGACGTGCACGGACCGAAAGACGCCTTGCGTCTGCTGGACCTCCACCTCGATGCTGTCTTCCGGACTCCCGCCCGATAAAGACGGGTACGCTCAGCCCCGACGGGGGCCTGAGTACGAGCGGGCATGGGGGAGTCAGTGCGGGCGTACGACTGGCCAAAAGGCGTCCACCGGGCCGACAGGCCGCGGTTCGCGCTGGTCAGACCGGACGACGATGTCGTCTGGGCGGTCTGCGCCGAGGTCGCCGGGCTGTTCGCCGACCCGCCCCGCGAGACCTACACCCTGCACGGCTGCACCCCGCAGGGCCCGCTGCTGGACGCCCTGGGCAAGGACCCCCGGGACCTTCAAGGCGCACAGGAGCCCCGGCCGCTCGGCGACCTCTGGATCTGCCCCGTACCGTGCGGCACCTGCCCCGCCGACTCCGGGCGGCACGACGCCTGGCGGCTGGCCGACGCCCGCCTGATCGCCCGTCACCCGCGCCCCGGCCGGCCCGCGGAACCCGGCGGCCCCGGCCCTTTCGACCTCACCGTGGACGCCACGGCGGACGAGTGGGAGACCCTGGGGGACCGCTGTCTGGTGGCCGGCGCCCGCCTCCACGACGGCCGGGACCACCTCGGCCGCTGCACGGGCCTGACCGACCTCGGCCAGCCGCAGCAGGAGGCCGACCCGCTGCTGGAGCTGCTGGGCTGCGCCCCCACCGGCGAACTGCTGGCCGCGCTGGCCGCCAAGGACCGCAACCGGCCACGCCTGGGCGAGGCGCTGCTGAAGATCCTGGACGTCAGCGGCATCGAGGCCACCGAGCGCTATATCGCCACCGACATCACCGACCGGCGCCCCTCCGCCCTGGGCCCTGGGCTGATCGATGTGGCCCTGCCCGGCTGTCTGTGGGACCCGCCGCCGCTGGTGGCCCGTGCGGTGTGGCAGCAGTGGTTCCACGGCCCGCCCGCCGAACGCAACCTCTGGGCGCCCTACAGCACCCGCGCGCGCCAGGCCTGGGTGTCCTGCGCGCTGGAGCGCGGCTTCACCCGCTACGCACCGGACGCCCCGCCCGAGAGCGTCTACCACCTCGACGGCCGCCACATCACCGACGAACCGGGTTTCTACTGCGCCATCGGCGAGGCGGTCAACGGCCCCGGCGGCTACTTCGGCCGCTGCCCCGACGCCCTGGCCGACTGCCTGTGCGGCGGCTTCGGCGCGACCGTGCCGTGCACCCTGATCTGGCACGACTCCGCCGTCGCCCGGCACCACCTGGCCCGCCTCCTGGACCCGGACGGGGAGCCGTACAGCTACTTCGACATGATCGTGGAACTCCTGACGAAGAACGGTGTGCGCGTCATCCTGCGCTGAGCCGCGTCATCCTGCGCTGCACCGCGTCATCCTGCGGTGAATCGCGTCATCCCGCGCTGAGCCGCGCACCGCCGCGGGGCGGCGGTGACCGCCCGGCGGCGCCCTCCCCGTACGAGAGCGCCGCCGTGAGGTGACGTGCGGTCAGCAAGTGTGCCACCGGTAGGTGATATTCCGTCAGTAGGCGTTCCCTCGCATGATGACGTGTCGTCAGAAGTCATGCCTCTGACGGGTGTTGCGTCAGTAGCGGCTGCCGTCGGCCGCGGGCAGGGCGTCCAGCTCGGCCAGGTCGGCGGGCGAGAGTGTCAGTGCGGCCGAACCGGCGTTGTCCGCCAGGTACTTGGGGGTCTTGGTGCCCGGGATCGGCACGACCCGGCTGCCCTGGGCCAGCACCCAGGCCAGCGCCACCTGGGCGGGCGTGGCCCCGTTGCGCGCGGCGATCGCGCGGACCGTGCCGACCAGCGCCAGGTTGGCCTTGAGCGCGTCCTGCTGGAAGCGCGGCAGATGACGGCGGAAGTCGTCCTCGGGCAGCTCGTCGAACGAGGTGATGCTGCCGGTCAGGAAACCGCGGCCGAGCGGGGAGAAGGGCAGGAAGGCGATGCCCTGCTCCTCGCAGTAGGGCAGTACGTCGCCGAGCGCGTCCCGGGTCCACAGCGAGAGTTCGGACTGCACGGATGCCACCGGGTGCACGGTCTGCGCCCGCCGGATCTCCTCCACCGTCACCTCCGAGAGGCCTATCTGCCGGGCCTTGCCCGCCGCGACCGCCTCCGCCATCGCGCCCCAGCTCTCCTCCAGGGGCACCTCGGGGTCCACCCGGTGCAGCTGGTAGAGGTCGACGTGGTCGGTGCCCAGGCGGCGCAGGCTCTCGTCGATGGAGCGCCGGATGTGCTCGGGACGGGCGTTGCGGACCAGCTTCTCGTGGTGCTCCCCGGTCAGGCCCGCCTTGGTGGCCAGCACCGCCCGCTCCCGGTGCCCGCCGGCCAGCGCCCGGCCCACCAGCTCCTCGTTGGTGTACGGGCCGTAGACATCGGCGGTGTCGATCAGCGTCACCCCCAGGTCCAGCGCCTGCCGGATCACCTGCACCGAAGCGGCGTCGTCGCGCCCCGCCGGGTCGTAGGCGTGCGTCATGCCCATGCAGCCGAGGCCGATGACGCCGACCTGCGGGCCCTTGCTGCCGAGGGTGGTGGTACGCATGGTGGTGCTCCTCATGGTTCAGGAGGGAAGATTCCGGCGGGTGTTACGGGCATCAGCTTCCGTGCTGGAGTGCGCTCGAAGTCAAGCGCGGCCCTCCCGGGGCGGCCGTGGCGCGGTGCGCGAGGCCGTGCGGCCCGCACGTACATGTCGTAAAACTGCCAGAACCGCGGCCCGCGAGCTGATGGACTGCCGCACATGACGAATCAGCCCGGTCAGCCCGGCCTTCGCGCCACCGCACACGACAAGGCCCGCGCCTTCCGCGCCCTGCACACCGGCGGAAGGCCACTGGTCCTCCCCAACGCCTGGGACGTCGCCAGCGCCCGCGTCATCCAGGACGCCGGCGCCCCCGCCGTCGCCACCACCAGCGCCGGGGCGGCCTGGGGCCTGGGTGCCCCGGACGGCGACCGGCTCGGCCGCGACCGCGCGGTGGAACTGATCGCACGGATCGTGGCGGCCGTGGACGTACCGGTCAGCGCCGACATCGAGAGCGGCTACGGGGACGGCCCCGAGGATGTCGCCGCAACCGTACGGGAGGTCATCCGGGCCGGCGCCGTCGGTGTCAACCTCGAGGACGCGGCGCACGGCGCGGCCGACGGCCCGCTGCGCTCCGCACCCGACCAGGCCGCCAGGGTCGCGGCCGCCCGCGCGGCGGCGGACGAGGCCGGGCTCGCCCTGTTCCTCAACGCCCGCATCGACACGTACCTGTTCGGCGTCGGCGAGGAGGAGGGGCGGCTCAAGGAGACGATCGAGCGGGCGTCGGCGTACGTAGAGGCAGGCGCGGACGGCATTTTCGTGCCGGGCGTGGTGCACCCCGACACCGTCCGGGAACTGGCGCAGGGGATCACCGTCCCGCTGAATGTGATGGCGGTGCCCGGGGCGCCGGGCGTCGCCGAGTTCGCGGCGCTGGGCGTCGCCCGGGTCAGCGTCGGCTCCGGCATCGCCCAGGCCGCGCACGCGCTGGTCCGCTCCGCCGCCCGCGAACTGCTCACCGACGGCACGTACGAAACGCTGGCCGGCGGCCTCGGCTTCGGCGAGCTCAACGCTCTCCTGGGCCGCGACCGCTGACCCCGCGGCGGGGACGCCGCACGGCTCGTGCCCCTCACGCTTCGCGCAGCAGGGCGGCGAGGTCCGCGTCGACATCCAGATGCCGGCCCTCGGTGCCCTGCGGCACGATCCCGTAGGACCGCATCAAAAAGCCCCGCAGATCGCGGGTGGCGAACTGCACCATCGCCATGCCGTGCTCGGTGTGGAACTCCACCATGGTGTGCTCGGGCCCGCACGGCCACACATGCACATCGCCCGTCCCGGACGGCTCCAGCAGCCCCGCCGCCAGCAGGTCCCGGCCGAAGGTCCACGTCACCGCGGCCCCGTCCAGTGAGGCGGTGGCGGCGAAGGTGACGCACACCGCCAGCGGGTCGGTGCGCTCGTAGCGCAGTCGAGCAGTGATCACGCGCGTCCGCGGTGCGGTCGCGATGAGGCGGGCCTGGACGGCTTGGTCGATGACGTGGGACATCGCCGGCTCCCTTGCATGTGGTGCGGGTCCTTGCCTCTACGACCTCTAGGACGGGCAGGTGCTTACGGCAGTGCACCGGATTTCGATGTGAGCTGCGTCACGAACTTTTGATTGTGCGGATATGTGCTCCTTACGCTTGCGAAATCCACGCAAGACCGCCAGGACCGGAACGCACCTGTCGCAGAATCACCGGTTCCGCTCGCGGGATACGATCGTGCGTTCCGGTCGTCGGGGGTGACACGTCAGGGGTTGTTCTGTCATGTCCGAAGCTTCCGCAGTCTCCACAGAATCGGCGGCGGACGCCTACACCAGGCTCTACGAGCAGGAGCACCCGCGCCTGGTCGCCTACGCGCGGACGCTGATGGCCAACCGCTGGCTCGCCGAGGACCTGGTCGCCGAGGCGCACTTCCGCGTCTGGCGCCGCATCCAGGGCGGCCACCAGATCGACAACGTCCCGGCCTATCTGCGCACCACCATCCGTCACCTGGCCACCACCGTCGGTGCCGCCGCCTCCCGGGAGATACCGCAGGACCCCGAGGGCGAGCAGGCCTGGCCCGAGACGGGCGCCGCGGCCGAGACCTCCGACCCCGCGCAGCGCGTGGCGTACGTGGACCTGCTGGCGCGGGTCATGGACCAGCTGCCGCAGCGCTGGGTCAAGGCGCTGTGGCTGGCCGAGGCCGAGGACCAGCCGCTGGAGGCGGTCGGCCGGGCCATCGGCGCGGGCAAGGGCGCGACGGCCGTGCTGCTGCACCGGGCCAGGGAGGGCATGCGGCAGGCGTTCCTGCGCGCGGTGCCCGGCACGCCCGGCAACCCCTCCTGCGAGGCGCACTGGGAGCGGATGCCGGCGCTGGTACGCGGCGAGGCCACCGCCAAGCAGGCGGACGGGCTGTCCGGCCACGTCGCCGACTGCCCCGACTGCCGGGCCCGTATGGCGCTGCTGACCCGGGCCAACCACCGCCTGCCGGCGCTGACCGGACCGGCGCTGCTGGTGCTGCTGGCGGGCGGCTCGGCGAAGTTCCTGGTGCCGCTGGTCGGCGCGGGTGCGGGCGCGGCCGCCGCCGGCTCGGCTCCCACGCCCGGCGCCGGCGCCCTGAAGTCCGTACGCCACCTGCTGCGCGGCCAGATAGGCCAGGCCGGCCCGCTGGCCGCCACCGTCGCGGGCGTGGGCCTGGCAGCAGTGGCCACGGCCGCGGTGGCCGCGGGCTTCGCCCTCACCAGCGATCAGCGCCCCCTGCCCCCACAGCGGGCCGCCTCCGCCCCCACCGACACCACCCCCGAAGACGCCGCCCGCCCGGCCCCCGCCACCCCACCCACCGCCACCCCGGCCCCACCGGCCGACCCCCCGTCCCCGCCCTCCCCCTCCGCACCCCCCACCCCGCCCCCGTCCCAGGC
>NZ_JBSIBZ010000153.1:0-12552 GCF_058245575.1 Streptomyces sp. UF-297
CCCCCCCCCCCCCCCCCCACTCCTCTGTGCAGCCAGCCGGCCGAAGGGACATGTCCTTGACGAGCGAAGCCTTGAAGCGGCTCCTCAGGGGGTGCCGACGTTTTGTTCACCTCCGCCTGTTCCAGCCTTCCGTACCGGCTGCCACGTTGGCTCCGCCACATGAGCATCCGGCGCCCGGGCCGTGTGGAGAGCTGAGAGCAGCCGGTGAAGCCCCGTCCCTCCCGCCCGGACGGCTCGGACGGCCCCCGACCTGCGGGCACCTCCCGGATCCCGTGCCGTACGGCAGGAAGCTGTTCCTCTGCGGGGACTCTGCCGTCCGAAAAGGTGGAGGAAATTCCATCTGGGCTGTCCGGACCAGAGGCATCGACAGGGAAACGCCTTAGCAGTCCTGGTGCGTTCTGGTGTGTTCGCGGCAAAACTGCAGTGATCCGGGCAAGTCCGGGACCGTCAGTGCCTGTCCGGTGCTTCGGTGTACGACGGCGCTGCCCGGCGGCGGGCGGTGTTCGCCACGATGTCGTGATGTGGCGTGGTGACGCGGCCGGCCGGATACAGGCGTACGGCTGTGGTGATACAGGCGACGGTGAGAGTCGCGGCGAGCAGTGACCAACTGCGCCCCAGATGCGTCATGAGTACGGCACCTACGGCGGCACCGAGAGCCGTGGCGGCAATGATGCCGAGCCGACGTGCCGCATGGCGTTTCGAGCCGGCGCATGCGTCGTGGATCAGTGCGATAAGGGCGCCGGTCAGGGCGAAAGTGGCGCGCAGTTCCGTGACCTGCAGGCTGCGGATCGTGGCGCAGCGCACGCCCATGGACAGGGCGAGCAGGGCAACAATGCTGAGTTTCCCGGCAGAGGAGTCCTCAGGCGTTGCGAACGACAGGGCCGTGGCGGCGAGCAGCAGAGCGATCTCGGCGGACATGGCGCAGAAGAACCCGTGGTGCCGGGCGCGTTGCGCGGTGATGCGTTCGGTGTGCCCGGCGGCTGCGACACCCGTCACGAATCCCACGATGGCTATGAGCGGGGCGGGTTCGGAAAAGTGCGGCACTCCACCCAATGCGAAACCGAAGACGATGACATTTCCCGTCATCATGCCGACGAAAACCTTGTCCATGCCCAGGAAACTGACGGCGTCCATCAGGCCGCTGACGACGGTGAGGGACAGCACGACAAGAGGGAGAGGGGCGCCGGAAGGTCGTGGCATCGCGTTGGCCGAAGACATGTGAGGTTCTCCCAGCGTCTACGAATGTGGCGGCGTGCGCGTTGGTAACCGTGCCATGCCCGTTCCGTGCCGCACCGGCAGGAAGCAGCCGTCGGCAGCGCACGCTCAGGGAATGTGCAGAAGGATGTGATGTCGCGCCAGCGGGCTTTCGTCAGGGCGTCCGGGGCAGTGCCGTCAAAGGCTCGATGGCGCCGATGACGCACGACGAAAGGAGTCTGACGGACGGGTCAGAACTCTGTCCCGCCCGGCGGGAAACAGACGAAAGGACAGGACGGACAGCCATGGGCAGTACGGTCCATGATTCCTCCCCTCGCTGGCTTTCCCCTTGTCTAGCAGCAACCCGATAGTGCTGCCACGGTGCGGGCCTTTTCACGCCAGCCAGCGGGGAAAGCGGGGAATCGTACGGCCGTACGCGCGTGACTGCCGGTGTCGCCGTTCGTCCGACGGCCACGCAGCGGTGCTCCGCAGACAACAGGCCGCGCAGGGGCGGAAACACGTCAAGTGCTTCACGCATGCCTACGTGGCACATGCATTTCCCAGCCGCTTCAGTAGCATCATCGGCAACTCCTCGGGTGCGGCCGGGGCACGCGTCACGCGTCCTTGCTCTTGGCTCTTGTGAAGGAGATCTGTGGTGCCTGGCATCGATGAGGTGTTGTCCGCGGCGATGGGTATCCCCGGCGTTCTCGGTGCCAGCCTGATCGACTGGACGAGCGGACTGTCGCTGGGTACGGCGGGCCGAGCGCCGCACGGCGACCACGAGACGGCCGCCGCCGACAGCGCCGAACTGGCCCAGATCCTCGCCCGCAGCAGCACCTTCACCGCCGCAGAGCCCTCTGCGGGTCACGACGCCCCCGCTCCTGAGCCGGAGGACGTCATCGTCACCGGCGGCGGCTACTACCACCTGCTGCGGTTCGTCACCACCGGCTTCGACAGCCGCACGTATCTGTACGTATGGCTGGACCGGGAGCAGGCCAATCTCGCCATCGCGCGGCGCCGTCTGCGCGATCTGGCGCAGGGGCTGGTGGCGCCGTAACCCGGCACCGCCGAGCGCCCCGACTCCCTTTCCCCGCCCTGCCTGCCCGACTCTCCGCCATACCTGCCACTACGCTCAGGGGCCCTGTGCCATGCGGCCACCCACGCCTTCCCACCGTGCGGGCGAGATCCTGTACGACCTCGCCGCCCACCACGCCACCGGCGCCCTCCACGGCCCGACCGGCTCCTTCTACCTCCGCCGGGGCCTGGTCTACTTCGCCGAGAGCCCGTCAGCTCCGGGCCTGGAACGGCTCCTCACCGCCAGCGGCAGAGTTCCATCCGACCGATGGCAACAAGCGGTACGCGCCGCAGGCCCCACCCACCAGGTCGGCCAACTCCTCGTCGACAAAGGCTGGTTGACTCAGGGAGAACTCGAACTCGCCCACACGGGAGCCCTTATCGACGCGGCCCTCTTCATCCTCCCCCAGTCTGCGGACGCCACCGAGTTCACACCCGACGCCACCCACTGGCTGGGGACGATCCGGCCGCTCAGCGCCGAAGCCCTCGTCCGCGCGGCCGGGCACTGCACCGCGTCGCTGGAGAAGCTGCGTGCCTGGGCAGCCGCCGACCTCGCCCCCGTCGTTCCCGTACGCTCCGCTCCCCCGCGCGCCATCACCCGTCGCCAGCGCGAGTTGCTGTCGCACGCCGACGGCCGGCGCACACCCACTCAACTCGCCCGCACGCTGGGCCGTTCGGCCTTCGAGACCGTACTGGAGACGCGCCGGCTCGCCTCGCTCGGGCTGCTGCGCCTGCCCGGCCCGGCGCCCGCCGCCGGACCGCATCCGCCGGCGCCGCCGACGCCGCTCCCCCGGCGGCGCCCCGGCAGCACCCTCGACGAGCACTCCGACCCGGACCCGGGAGTCCGCCATGTCCCCACCTGGCAGTTACCGATCCCGGCGAACGAGGAGGCCTCCGACCCGGATGTCGCTCTTCTTCGCCGCCTGCGTACAGCACTGGAAGAACGCCTGTGAAAACGCCCGTGCGTGCGTGTGCGCCACGCACCGTGCCCGCTTCGCCCGTGTGGCCCGTACGGGTCGCGTGGCCCGTACGGCCCGCATGAGGCACTCGCTGCGGCGTATCGCCGCCCGGAGGAAACTGATGAGCGTAGAACCCCAGGTGAAGAGCGAACTGAGCGCGCTGCGTGGCCAAGTGCGGCACCTGCACGGCGGCTTGGTCGCCAGCGTGGACGGACTCGTGATCGCTCACGACCTCCACGACGTCGAGCCCGACGGCCTGGCCGCGCTGACGGCCGCGGCCATCGGCTTGGCCCGGCGCCTCGCACAAGCCACCCAGCAGGGCGGATTCGAGGAGTCGCTGACGCGTGGCGAGCACGGCTACGTGGCCATCCACACCGCCGGCCGCGCGGCCGTGCTGACCACCGTGGCCGGCCCCCAGGCCAACGTGGGGCGCCTCCACCTGCAGGCCCGCCTGACCGCCGCGCGCATCGGCGCCCTCGTCGACGCGGCTCGCCCCAGCTGACCGCCCACCGAGCTCCATCCCCCACCTACCCCATCAACAACGAAAGGCCCTCTCCGCCATGGCACAGATGGAAAACGCTCTCACCCAGGCAATGACGACCATCGACGGAGTGGTCGGGATCGCCCTCGTCGACTACACCAGCGGCATGGCGCTGGCGACGCTCGGCGACGACAAGGGGATGGATCTCAATGTGGCCGCCGCCGGCAATACGGATGTGGTCCGCGCCAAGCTGCGCGCCATGGAAATGCTGGGAATCCAGGGCAGCATCGAGGACATCCTCATCACCCTCAACACCCAGTACCACCTCATACGCCTCCTCACCGGCAAGAACGGCGAGGGCCTCTTCCTCTACATGGTCCTGGACCGCCGCCGCGCCAACCTGGCCATGGCGCGCCATCGTCTCTCCCGCATCGAGGCCGACCTCGAAGTCGCCTGAGGCAGCCCGGCACGGCCGTACGGACGAGTCCCGTCCCAGCTCAGCCTCTAGCTCCACAGAGGCCGCACCCAATTCAGATGCCGCACACCGCACATCGACGTAATGTGCGCTCCCGACAGGTGTCCATTACTCAGCCGTTGTTACGGCCACTGCTTCGGGAGCGTTTGATGGTTGCGGACATAGTCAGGACCTGGGTGGCGGGCTGGGCCGTGTCACGGCGGACACCCCCGCCGGTCGAGAAGCCCTGGGGGTACTACATCGCGGTGCCCGACACCCCCGCCGAAGTAGGACGCCACGTCCTGCCCGAGGCCGACGAGTCGTCGGTCCGCAGCGCGGCCGCCTCGGTGACCGTGCCGCGTACCTGGATGAAGATGCCCGCCCAGCCGCAGGAGATCGGGCCATGGCTCTCGCCGGGCTGGGTGGTCGCCCATGAGGAGACCGGGCATCTGATGGCCGTCGACCTGATGGCCACCCATCCGGTCGCGCCCGAGGGATACACCGCGACCGTGGAGAGCGTCGGCGCCGTCACCACCGTCCAGGTGCGGGATGCGGCGGGCGAGCAGGCCGCCCAGGGGCAGATGGCGCTCCTCGGGGAGGCCACGGTCGTGGACCGGGTGATCACCCAGGAGGCCCATCTGCGGCGCGGACTGGGCAGCTTCGTGATGCGTACGCTCGCCGACCGCGCCCTGGAGGAGGGCGCGGTCCTCGGCGTCCTCGGCGCGACCGACGCCGGGCGTGCCCTGTACGAGACGCTGGGCTGGAAGAAACACGCGACGCTGGCGGAGTGCGTCTACCGGCCCTGAGGCCAGGGGCGCCAGCCGTACGCGAGGCAGGCACTGGGGTCGTCGTCCACCGTTGGCAAGAAGGGCGACGGCTCGCCTGCCGGGGCGGACGAAAGCCTTCGTACAACGGAGCAGGTGCTGCGCCTACGCTGTCCCCCATGGCGGATCCGCAGCACCATCCCCACATCGATGCGGCCATCCGGTATCACCAGGCCGTCGCCCGTGGCGCCGTCGGCGCGGAGCTTGCCGCGTTCTTCCACGACGATGCCGTGCACCGCGAATACCCCAACGCCCTCTTCCCCGAGGGAGCGGTACGCGACCTGCCGGCCATCCTCAAGGCGGCCGAGCGGGGACGCGGTGCGCTTCGGCACCAGACCTTCGAGGTGCTCAACGCTGTCGCGGCGGGCGATCAGGTCGCCCTCGAAGTGATCTGGACGGGCACCCTGGCGGCCCCGCTGGGCGACCTGCCCGCCGGGCACGTACTGCGCGCCCACATCGCGGCCTTCCTGGAATTCCGCGACGGCAGAATCATCGCCCAGCGCAACTACGACTGTTACGAACGCACCCGCCCTGCCTGAGCGCTGGCACTGACGCTGTCCCGGCCCGAGGCCAGTGCGCGTGAACCGGGGGGGGGCGCTGCCGTCAGCCGGGAGGGACCCTCGGTGCGCGTGCCATCAATGTCTCGACCTCTTCGTCGCTCGCGCCCGGTGCCGTACGCGTCGATGTCTGCGACCCGTTCGCCAGCCACGCCTGGAGGCGCTTTTCCCGCAGCTCGGCGGAGCGCCCGCCCCCGAGTGCCCGCAGGCGCTTTTCGAGGCCGGTGTCCGACCAGCCGGGTAGGTCGGACAGCTGGGCGAGCGCCTGCTCCACCTCCCCGTCGGACAGTGGGCGGTGGCCGCCGGGCATCTGGGCGAGCCGTTCCGCCAGCTGCCGTTCCGCCGGCGTGGGCGGCAACTGCGCCAGTAGCGCTTCCGTCTGTTCGTCGGACAGCGGCGGCGGGGACGGCCGTCCCCGCAAGCGGCGCAGCCGGTCCTCCAGCAGTTCGGCCGACGGCTCGGCCCCCAACGCGCGCAGCCGGGCCTCCAGTTCAGCCACCGAAGTACCCGGCACCTGCGGCGACCGGGCGAGGGCCTGCTCGATCTCCGTGTCTGAGAGAGGGTGATGCGCGCTGGGCAGGCGGGCCAGCCGCTCTTCCAGCTCGCTCTCCGGCGTGGGTATGGGCGGAAGCCCGGCGAGCAGCTCCTCGACCTGTTCGTCCGTGAGGACCGGCCTGCGCAACTCGCGCAGCCTGATCTCCAGTTGCATGGCGTCGACCTGCAGGGTGTGTTCGGTCAGCCAATCGGCTTGGCGGCGTCGGATCTCCGCCAGCTCCTCCTCGGTGAAGGGGCTCTTCCACGTCGAACGTGGCGTCTCGTACTCGGCCGGAGCCGATCGAGGCGCGATCAGCGCCACGTATCCCGGGTCCAGCAGCGCCGTCGGTCCGGCGGCCTTCGGAGCCGCAGCCGTCGCCATCGAATCCACCGCTTCTTGCTCGACTGCCGGTTCCGTCAGAGGAGTCGAGGGATGTTCCAGCAGCAGGCGCTCGAGCTTCTCGTTCGAGAGCGCCTCCAAGGCGTCCTCGTCCCGAGCACCCCTGACGCCCCCGGCCTCCCGCACACCCACTCCACTCACTTCACCCACTTCACCCATGATCTCGTCACGCGGGACTTCTTCAGGTACGGCTTCGACAGGCCGACGCTGCATCGCCTCCCCCGCCCCGTCCCTCAGCTGATCGGCGACCTGGAGCTGCCGCCGACGCCGCCAGAGCCGCTCGGCCACGCCGATGCGCGAGGCGCGCTCCGGGGACTCGTACAGCTCCACCATCCGGGAGTACGTGGTGTGCAGCGTCAGCGTCTCCGCCAAGGCCTTCTCGTACTCGTCCTTCTTCACCGTTTCCTGCCCGGCGGGCGTCCACCAGCGCATGCACCAGTGGGTCCATGAGTCGAGATGGCCGAGGACCTGCCTGATGTCACCGAGGGCCTGTTCCGCCACCTCCTTGTACTCGTACAGGACCCCGGGACCGCTGCGGGCCACCAGTGCCACCACCTGGCGGAAGAGCAGTTCGTCCGCCACCCGCTCGCGCAGCGCCGACAGCCGCGAGGTGTCCTCCACTCCGGCGGCGAGAGCGATCTGCCGGTCGAGAAATGCCGCCGTCCGGCGCAGCTGGCGAGGGGATCCCGGAACTCCGGGGCCGGAGTTCCCACCGCGGTGGTGCAGCAGCGGGTGGAGCCGACGGATCATCTCGGTGTTGTCACGCAGAATGCGATACGTCCGCTGATACTGCTCGGCCAGCGCGATGGAATCGGCTTGGAGAGTGGCCAGGCGGTCATCCCGCTCCAGCACCTGGCCGGACATCATCCAGCGGGGAAGCGTCGCCGACCATGGGGAGCGTTCCTGCGCATAGCGCTGAGCCGCAGCGGCAGTGCGACTGAACCCTTCCGCGATATCGGCGATAAACCTGCCCGGGTGCTCCTGGGCCGCCGCCATCTGCACGGTTTCGCTGATCTCCGCGATGTCCAGCTTCTCCCGGGACTCGTCGTCCTGGTCCGCCTGCGTCCGCAGATGCTGGATCGTCGCTCTGATATCGGCGGGAGCCATGCCGATCAGCGACGCCTCGAATGCGGCCATCCGCTCCTCGCGAGTCGCCGCGCGTGGTACGGGAATTGCTCCGATATCGGAGTACGCCGAGGACGCGGCGCCCAGTGCCGGGCCGTCGATGAACCGGCGTACCGCACTCTCCGCCGCCGCCATCGCCGCCATCAGTTCTCCGCCGACCTCGGCTGCGACCTCGGCCGCGATCTCGGCCGTCGTCTCCCGGGCCTCGCGAGTGGATTCCCAGATCCGGGCGGTGACGTACGAGGCGAACCACCGCAGCAGAAGCCGTGTGCACCAATTCGGCAGCGGAATACGGTCCATGAGCGATCGTGTGACGGTTTCGGGGAACTCGGCGACCGCGTGCGCCGCCTGTCCCGTCGCCTCGGCGAGCTGCGTACCGGTCTGCTGTGCCCAGGCCAGCGGGCCCTCCTGCGCGATGGTCGTCATGGCGCGGATCAGGGCGCCGTGCACCGCCTCCTCGGCCGAGGCCGCACCCTCGCGTACGGCCTGCGCTGCCCCGGCCGCGGCGTCCCGCGCCTCCTGGAGGAGGGCAGTGACGGTGTGCTGCGGGAGCATCCACGACAGCAGCGTCGGCAGCGGCAGCAGCTCGGCGACCCGGCGGTCCGGCAGCCGCCCCAGCCACTGGGCCGCGTCCGCCGCCGCCTGCGCCACCTGTCCCGTGGCCTGGTACGCCCAGGTCAGCGGCCCCTCCTCGGAGATCGTGAGCAAGGTACGGGCCAACGCGCGGTGCAGCGCGTCCTCTGCGGAGGCCGCCTGCTCGTGCACCGCTTCCACGACATCGCCGGCCGCTTCCGCCGCACCCCGCAGCGTGCTCCTGAGCACCGGCATCCGCTGCGGCGCCCGCTCGCGCCCCGTCGCCGCGCGCGAAGCCGGAGCCGAAGTCAAGGCCGCATACCGTACGGCCGAGCCCCTCGCCCCTGGCTCGATCGGCCGCCCCGCAACCCAGTCGGCGACCTGCTGCGCGAGACCCGCCGGGGCGCCTCCCCCACGATTCGGCACCTCCGACCCGCCACAGCGACGCAGCGCTTGCGGCACCGACGGCTCTCGCGCCAACGGCTCTCGCACCGATCGCGGTTGCCGTCGAGTTTCAGGACGCCGTTGCAGCCCCGCCCCACCCCATGCCGACTCGCGACCGACATCCTCCATGCCGTTGCACTCCACTCCACTCCTGCCCTGCCCTGCCGCCCGCAACTCCCCGGGCTTCCACCGAATCCCCGGCCAGCCGAACAGGACCACCACACGCCCAGCCATCTGCCCGCCTACTCCCCTCCATCCGACCCCGTACATCGCCCGCCAACAAGGGACCAAAGACCCCCAGAGTCCCGGCGCGGTTGTCGACGATGCGACTGAGCAGGAACGAGCCGGGCGCACTTGCGGGGGGGTGCCTCTATGTCCTTCGTCAAGCGAAGCGAGGCGAGGCGTTCGGTGTTCGTAGCAGGTGCCGTCGCGGAGCATCGCGAAGAGCACGCTGATGCGGTGTTGGGCGAGGCGGAGGAGGGCTTGCGTGTGGGTCTTTCCTCTGGTTCGGCAGTGGTCGTAGTGGGTGCGGGATGCGGGGACGTGCAGGGCGGCGAACGCGGACAGGAACATCGCGCGTTTGAGCTGTCGGTTTCCGCCCCTGGGCGCGTGTTCGCCATGGATCGAGGTCCCGGCGTAGGCGTCGCGGCGCATCTCCCGGCGCCACTGCTGATGTTGCCCGCGCAGTTGCACCCTGCCGCCGGCCAGAGCGGCCAGGATCGCCCCGGCTGCCCCACAATCGTCCCCAGTAACGCGGCTACCGCACCGAGAGGCGCGACGTGTCCCGTGCTCACGAGCAGAGTGTGAGCGGACGCGGGTGAACGTGCCAGCCTCTGTGCGCGGCGGTGGGGAGCAGATACGCGTGCTGTTGGCCGATGAGGTCAAAGGGAGGGGAGGGCCGGGGGGACTGGTGGGGCTATGAGGTTCCGTGACGCGGTCCGTCAGCTTGTCGGATGCGTCCCCCGGCTTGTCGTGCGTCTTCGCGCGGCTGCTCCTCTGGGGCGCGGCAGCCGCGTGGTGCTCCCCCGAAGTGCTGTCCCGAACGGTTGATCGGGGCCGGTGGACGTCACTTCGCGTACGGGTTGGCGTTGAACCTATATAGGACCGCGACCAGCGCCAGAAGGAGCAGCAATTGATGGATGTCGCAGAGCGGGTCACCGCCGTACTGGTAAGGATGTACCGGCTTGCTCCGGAGGCGGTGCACCCTGACCAGCCGCTGCACCGGCTGCGCATCGACTCCCTGGCCCTGGAGGAGTTGCGGCTGGTTCTCGAGGACGAACTGCACGTCGACCTGGACGATGTGCAGCTGACGTCGCGCAGCACCGTGCGACAGCTGGTGGACGCGGTGTGCGCCAAGGCAGCGGTGGCCTGATGGCGCAGAGCTACGGCTCCTGGTCCGCCGCGGTGACCGGTATCGGTCTGGTGACGGCGGCGGGGCACAGCGCCAAGGAGACCTGGCGCGAAGTCACCACCGCCCTGTCCCCCCGGGGCGTGCGAAGCCTGGCATCCCTGCGCGACCTGCCCTGTGACTTCATGTACACGGTGGAAGGGCTCGACCTCGAGGGCAGACTCGGCCGGGCCACCCTGCTTCTGGACCGTTTCGCCCAGTTCGCTGTCATCGCGGCCCGCGAAGCTGTCGCCGACGCGGGGCTCGACCCCGAAACCTGGGACGGTGCCCGCGTCGCGGTCGTGGTGGGCACGGCGCACGGCGGCCTGCTCTACTACGACGAGCAGCAGGCCGTCCTGAGCGAGCGCGGGGCCCGCCGGGTCGCCCCCAAGGTCGCGCCGTTGAGCATGCCCAACAACGCCACCGGCGGCATCTGCCAGGACCTCGGCGCGCGAGGGCCGAGCCTGACGGTCAGCACGGCCTGCGCCTCCGGCACCGACGCGATCGGCACCGCTCTGGGCTGGCTGCGCGCCAACCGCTGCGACATCGCCGTGGCCGGCGGGGCGGAGGCCCTGCGCTCACCGCTGATGTTCGCCAGCACCTGCCGGATGCGGGCCCTGTCCACCCGGGTGGACAACCCCGCCGCCGCCTGCCGGCCCTTCGACGCCGGCCGGGACGGCTTCGTCGTCGGCGAGGGCGCCGGACTGCTGGTCCTGGAACGCCCGGAGCACGCCCGGGCCCGCGGTGCCACCGTCCGCGCGCACCTGGCCGGGTACGGCTCCACCAGTGACGCCCTGTCCCCGGTGGCCCCCGACGAGAGCGGACAGGGCATCGAAGCGGCCCTGCGGGCCGCACTGGCCGACGCCGAGGTCGCTGCCGGGGACATTGGCCACGTCAACGCCCACGGCACCTCCACGGTCATGAACGACCTCGTCGAAAGCGCGGCCCTACACCGCGTCTTCGGCGACCGTCCGCTCGTCACGTCCACCAAGGCCATGACCGGACATGCCCTGGGCGCCACCGGCGGCATCGAAGCCGCCCTGACCGCCCTGGCGTTGGAGGAGCAGCTGGTGCCCCCGACAGTCAACCTGGACGTGCAGGACCCGGACGTGCCTGTCGACGTGGTGGCCCGCACCGCCCGCCCCGCACGGTTTGCGTGCGCGGCAAGCTCCTCGCTGGGGTTCGGGGGCCACAACGCCGTACTCGTCCTCACCAGGGCCTGAGGCGGGGGACCGGCCCATGCAATGCGTACGCACTTTGATCGTGGACGGCCTGTCCTACAGCTATCGCCTGGTGTCTCCCACCGCTGCCCGGTCCGAACCGCTGATCGCGCTGGGCGGTGCCTTCCAGGGGATGTACGACTGGGTGCAGCTCGAAGACGCCCTGACGGACGTGTCCTGCCTGCTCACCGCGGACCTGCCCGGCGCGGGCGGCTCCGACGTGCCCCGACCCGAGCACACCCTCACCCTGCTCGACGCGGCGCTTGACGCCATCGTCGACGACCTGCACGTACCGCGCGTCAACCTCTTCGGCTACTCCCACGGCGCGGTCCTCGCCTTCCGCTACGCCCAGCGCCGTCCCCGGCGCTGCGCCCGCCTCCTTTTGGGGGGCGTTCCCGCCCACCTCACCGACACCCCCTTCGCCCGCTACCGCAAAGCCAGCGAACTCCTGGCGAACGGTGACACGGAGGGCTTCGTCGCGGCTATCTCCGCGGAGATGTTCTGCCTGGACGACAGCCGCCGGGTCCACCGCCGCGACCTGGCCCTGCGCTCTTTCCGGCGCTCCCTGCTGAGAGTTGCCCAACGGCCGCACGCCGAGTACATGCTGGCCCGCGCCCTGGGAACGCGCACCGCCCTCACCGGCGGCCTGGCGGGTGTGCCCACCCTGGTCTTCACCGGCGAGCACGACACCCTCACCCCGCCCGACCTGCAACGCGCGTTCGCCGAGACCATCGATGGCAGCCGCTTTGTCACGATGTCCGACTGCGATCACATGCTGCTGATGGAACGGCCCGGTGCCGTCGCCGGCTTGGTCAGAGCCTTCATCACCGACAGCCGGCCGCCTGCGGGCTGCGGAATCCGTTCCTAGGCGGAGTCTTCAATGTAGTGGCGCGGGATGATGGGTCTTGTGAACCGCCGCTATGAACTGACCGATTAGGAATGCGAGTTGTTACGCCCGTTCCTTCCCGGAAGTCGCCTTGTGACGTGCCGAAGGCTCGGTGCCCCGGTGTCGGAGGCCCGGATGTGGCGTCTCCCGCTCCGGGCTGGCTCGGAAAGGTTGGCGCAAAGCGTTCTTCGGCGACGGCCGCCGGTTGGGGGCTTCTATCTCCTTCGTCAAGCGAAGCGAGGCGCTCGGGGTTCGTAGAAGGTGCCGTCGCGGAGCATCGCGAAGAGCACGTTGATCCGTTGGCGGGCCAGGTGGAGAAGTGCCTGGGTATGGGTCTTTCCTCTGGCCCGGCATTTGTCGTAGTAAGACGTCGTCTCATTTGGGGTGCTGGGTAGTCTGCCGGTGTGGTGATGGTCGAGCGCATGGTGCCGGACGAGTTG
>NZ_JBSIBZ010000154.1:0-11792 GCF_058245575.1 Streptomyces sp. UF-297
TGGGTGTCGGGCAGTGAGGTGGATGCCGCGTACTGGTACGCGAATCTGCGGCAGATGGTCCGCTTCGAAGAAGCCGTCCGGGTTCTGCTCGGTGAGGGGTACGGGGAGTTCGTCGAGGTCTCCCCGCACCCGGTGCTGACCGCTTCCGTGACGGAGACCGCCGAGGACGCCGGGAACATGGGTGTGCTGACGGTGGGCACGCTGGAGCGGGACAACGGTGGTGCCCGGCGTCTGATCACGTCGCTGGCGCAGGCGTATGTCGGTGGGCTGCCGGTGGATTGGAAGGCGGTGCTTTCTGCCGCGGAGTCGGTGGAGCTGCCGACGTATGCCTTCCAGCACCAGCGGTACTGGCTGGAGGCCGCTGCCACGGCCGCGCCTCTGGTGGGTGGTGATGGTGCGAGCACGGTGGCCGAGGCGCGGTTCTGGGCGGCGGTCGAGGGTGGTGATCTGGCGCAGATCGCGGACACGCTGGCGATCGAGGACCAGAAGCAGCTCGGTGCGGTGCTGCCGGCGCTGGCGTCCTGGCGGCGCCGCGAGCAGGACCGGTCGGTGACCGCGAACTGGCGCTACCGGCTGACCTGGACGCCGGTCACCGCGCCCGAAGCGGGGATGCTGCCCGGCACCTGGCTGGTCGTGACGCCCGCCGGACCTGCGGCGGCCGAGCTGACCCGGGGAAGCGTGGCGGTGCTGACCGCCCGCGGCGCCGAGGTGGTGGTCATGGAGACCACGGCGACGGCCGAGCGGGCGCGCATGGTCGAGCAGATCCGCGCGGAGCTGCCGGAGGCCGGGTTCGCCGGTGTCGTGTCGCTGCTCGCGCTGGACGAGACGCCCGTGCCGGAGTACCCGGTGGTGTCCGCAGGGCTGGCCGCGACGCTGACCCTGGTGCAGGCGCTGGGCGAGGCGGAGGTGGACGCGCCGCTGTGGGTGGCCACCTCCGGTGCGATGGCCGCCGGCTCGGGCGAGGGCCCTGCCAACCCGGTGCAGTCGCAGGTGTGGGGCCTGGGCCGGGTCGTGGCCCTGGAGCACCCGGACCGCTGGGGCGGGCTGATCGACCTGCCCGCCGTCATCGACGAAACGACCGAGGCGCGGCTGGCCGCCGTACTGGCCGGGTGCGGTGAGGACCAGGTCGCCATCCGCCCAGCCGGGATACTGGGCCGCCGGCTGACCCGGGCCTCCCACCCCCGGACCGTCGGCCAGGACTGGACGCCGCGCGGAGCCGCGCTGGTGACCGGTGGCACCGGCGCGCTCGGCGGGCATGTGGCGCGCTGGCTGGCCGGTCGCGGCGCCCAGCGGCTGGTGCTGACCAGCCGCTCCGGTCCCGGCGCGGCCGATGTGGCGGCGCTGGCGGCCGAGTTGGCGAAGGCCGGTTCGCGGGTGGACGTCGTGACCTGCGACGCGAGCGACCGGGCGGAGCTGTCCGGGGTGTTCAACTGGGTCTCGGCGAGCGGGCCTTCGGTGACCTCCGTGATGCACACTGCGGGCGTGGGGCAGGCAACTACGGTCCGGGAGACCGATCTGGCCGAAACGGCGACGGTGCTTGCGGCGAAGGCCGCGGGCGCCGTGCATCTGGACGAGCTGACCAGGGACCTGGACCTGGACGCGTTTGTGCTGTTCTCGTCGATCTCGGCGACCTGGGGCAGCAGCGTCCAGCCCGCCTACGGCGCGGCCAACACCTTCCTGGACGGACTGGCCGAACAGCGCAGGGCGCAGGGGCTGCCCGCCACCTCGGTGGCGTGGGGCCCGTGGAGCGGCGGCGGCATGACCGACGAGGACACCGCCGCCTGGATGGCGCGCGGCGGCCTCTACGCCATGGAGTCGGACCAGGCCGTACAGGCGCTCGCCCAGATCCTGGACGGCGGCGAAGGCCTGGTGACGGTCGCGGACGTGGACTGGGCGCGGTTCGCGCCGACCTTCACGCTGCGGCGGCCCAGCCCGCTCATCGAGAGCCTGCCCGAGGTCCGGCAGGCCCTGGACGCGGGCGGCACGGACGCGTCCGTCGCCCCGGACGCAGGCGTGTCCCTGAAGCAGCAGTTGGCGGGCCTCTCGCGCGCCGAGCAGAACCGGACGCTGGTCAAGCTGGTGCAGAGCAAGGCGGCGGCGGTGCTGGAGTACGCGTCGGCCGACGCGGTCGAGGCCACGCGCGCCTTCAGCGACCTGGGCTTCGACTCGCTGACCTCGGTCGAGCTGCGCAACCGGCTCAGCACGGCCACCGGTCTGCAACTGCCCGCCACCCTGCTGTTCGACTGCCCCACCCCGGTCGCGGTGGCCGAGTACCTCTGGAACGAGGAGTTCCAGGACGGGGCGGCTCCGGGGTCCCTCGTCGAGGAGGTCGACCGGCTCGGGTCGCTTCTGACCGAGGCGAAGCCGGACGAGAAGACGCATCAGTTGATCACCGATCGTCTGCAGGGGCTGCTGTCCCAGTGGAGCGAGTCCGGCGCCTCTTCGGGGCGTCAGGCGGTCGCGGAGAAGATCGGATCCGCAACGGACGACGAGATATTCGAGTTCATTCACAAGGAACTCGGCCGGTAGGTAGTTCTCCGTAATTGCGGACAGCAAGCTTGCATTTCAAGACTGGAATGGTGAGATCCGATGGCAGATGAAGAGACTCTCCGCGATTACCTCAAATGGGTAACGGCCAATCTGCACGACACGCGTCAGCGCCTGCGTGAGGTCGAGGAACGCAGCCAAGAGCCCATTGCGATCGTGGGAATCGGCTGCCGTTACCCCGGAGATGTCCAGGCCCCTGAGGATTTCTGGAAGCTGCTGGCCGCAGGCGGGGACGGGGTCGCCGGGTTCCCGTCCGACAGAGGCTGGGACCTCGATGAACTGTGCGGGCAGGACCCGGACGGCAATTCGCGTGTGCACGAGGCCGGATTCATCGAGGACGCCAGCGGATTCGACGCGGGATTCTTCGGGATCAGCCCGCGCGAGGCCGTGGCGATGGACCCGCAGCAGCGGCTGCTGCTGGAGGTGTGCTGGGAGGCGCTGGAGCGGGCGGGCATCGACCCGACCTCGCTGCGCGGTTCGCTGACCGGCGTGTTCGCCGGCGCCTCGCTCTCCGGTTACGGATTCGGCGCGGACGAGGACCTGGACGTCCACCTGATGACCGGGACCTCGACCAGCGTCATCTCCGGACGTGTGTCGTACTCGCTGGGCCTCGAAGGCCCGGCGGTGACGGTGGACACGGCCTGCTCCTCGTCCCTGGTGGCCCTGCACATGGCCTGCCAGGCGATCCGGTCCGGAGAGTGCTCGCTGGCGCTGGCCGGCGGCGTCACGGTCACCGCCATCCCGATCATGTTCACCCAGTTCTCCCGGCAGCTCGGGCTCGCCCAGGACGGGCGCTGCAAGGCGTTCTCGGCGGACGCCGACGGCATGGGCATCTCCGAGGGCGCGGGCATGGTCGTCGTGGAACGGCTCTCGGACGCCCGGCGGTTGGGGCACCCGGTACTGGCGGTGGTACGCGGGTCCGCGCTCAACCAGGACGGCGCCTCCAACGGCCTGGCCGCGCCCAACGGCCCCTCGCAGCAGCGGGTGATCCGGGCGGCGCTGGCCAGCTCCCGGCTGTCCACGGCCGATGTCGACGTGGTGGAGGCGCACGGTACGGGCACCACGCTGGGCGACCCCATCGAGGCGGGCGCGATCCTCGCCACCTACGGCCAGGACCGCCCCGAGGACCGTCCGGTGTGGCTGGGCTCGGTGAAGTCCAACATCGGCCACACCCAGGCCGCCGCCGGCATCGCCGGTGTGATCAAGATGGTTCTCGCGCTGCAGAACCAGCAGATGCCGCAGACCCTGCACGCGCAGGAGGCCTCGCCGCACATCGACTGGTCGGCCGGTGACGTACGCCTGCTCACCGAGGCCAAGCCGTGGCCCGTCGGGGAGCGGGTGCGACGCGGCGGAGTGTCCTCCTTCGGCGTCAGCGGCACCAACGCGCACATCATCATCGAGGAAGCCCCCGCCGAGGACCCCGAGTCCGAGGACGGCGCCCGTGGCGACGGCGCGTCCGAGGACGGCGCCACCGCGGCCGCCGAGGCCGACGCCGTGGCAGCGGCACCGGTGGTCTCGGGCGCCGCGGCATGGGTGGTGTCGGGACGCTCGGCGGAGGGCCTGACCGCGCAGGCGGACCGGCTGCGGGACTGGATGGCGGCCAGGCCCGGCCTCGAAGCGGGCGATGTGGCCTGGTCGTTGGCCCGGACCCGGTCGGTGTTCGAGCACCGCGCCGTGGTGCTGGGCACGGACCGCGGCGAGCTGGTCGGCGGCCTGGCACAGCTGGCCGACGCGCTGCCGGCGAGTTCGGTCGTCTCGGGTGTGGCGCACTCCAGCGCCCGCTCGGTGTTCGTCTTCCCCGGCCAGGGCTCGCAGTGGCTGGGCATGGGCAAGGAACTGGCCGCCTGCAGCCCGGTGTTCGCCGCCCGGCTCGCCGAGTGCGAGCGCGCCCTCGCGCCGTACGTCGACTGGTCCCTCACCGACGTGCTGACCGGCGCGGAGGGTGCGCCCGCCATGGAGGCTGCGGATGTGGTGCAGCCGGTGCTGTGGGCGGTGATGGTCTCGCTGGCCGCCGTCTGGGAAGCGGCCGGTGTGACCCCGGACGCGGTGGTGGGCCACTCGCAGGGCGAGATCGCCGCCGCGACGGTCGCGGACATGCTCAGCCTGGAGGACGGCGCGAAGGTGGTGGCGCTGCGCTCCCAGGCGCTGCGGGCGATCACCGGCGCCGGGGGAATGCTGTCGGTGACCGAGCCGGCCGCCCGCGTGGAGAAGCGGCTGGAACGCTGGGAGGGACGGCTCTCCCTGGCCGTCATCAACGGCCCCTCGGTCGTGGTGGTCTCCGGCGACGTGGACGCGCTGCACGAGCTCCAGCAGGAGCTCCAGGCCGAGGGCGTACGCGAGCGGATGGTCGCGGTCGACTACGCCTCGCACTGCGCGCAGGTGGAGCAGCTGGAGGACGGCATCACCTCCCTGCTGGCCGACGTGGCACCGCGCGCCGGCCGGATACCCATGCTCTCGGCCGTCACCGGCGAAGTCCTCGGCGGCGAGGAACTGGACGCCGCGTACTGGTACGGAAGCCTGCGGGCCCCGGTGCTCTTCGAGCGGGCCGTACGCACGCTGGCGGGCACGGGCCACCAGGTGTTCATCGAGGTCTCCCCGCACCCGGTGCTGATCGCGCCGATGACCGACACACTGGAGGCGGCCGCCGCCGACACGGGCCGCGGCGTGCAGGCCGGCGCGGTGTGCGGCACCCTGCGTCGCGACGACGGCGGAGCGATACGCCTTCTCACCTCGCTCGCCGAGGCGTTCGTCGCGGGTGTGGCCGTCGACTGGACCGCGGTCCTGCCCGCAGCGGAGCGGGTGGAGCTGCCCACCTACGCCTTCCGCCACGAGCGGTACTGGCCCAAGGGCATGATGGCCCTGCCGGGTGCGGCATCCTCGGCGGGCGGCGACCCGTCGTCGCTGGGACAGGCCGCGGTGGGGCACCCGCTGCTGCGTGCGGTGGTGGAACTGGGCGGCGGCGCGGGCCTGGTGTGCACCGGCCGGCTGTCGCTGCGTACGCAGCCGTGGCTGGCCGACCACGCCGTCGGCGGCGTCGTACTTCTGCCCGGCACCGGCTTCGTGGAGCTGGTGGTGAGCGCCGGCCATCAGGTGGGGTGCTCGCTGCTGGAGGAACTGACCCTGCAGGCGCCGCTGGTGCTGCCCTCGGACGGCGGCGGCGTACAGGTCCAGGTCGTGGTGGGCGGCGCCGACGACGACGGACGCCGTGAGGTGGACGTCTTCTCCCGGCCCGACAAGCCGGACGAGGAGCACGAGTGGGTCAAGCACGCGGGCGCCGTGCTGGCCCCCGCCCACACGCCCGTACAAGCGGAGCAGGACCTCAGCGTCTGGCCGCCGCGCGACGCCACCGCACTGGACATCACGGACCTCTACACCGTCCACCTGGCCGACATTTACGGCCCCGCCTTCCAGGGCCTGCGGGCGGTCTGGCGGCGCGGCGAGGACATCTTCGCCGAGGTCGTCCTGCCCGAGGAAGTCGCGGACGAAGCAGCCTCGTTCGGGCTGCACCCGGTGCTGCTGGACGCGGCGCTGCTCGCGGGCGTCGTGGCGGACGCCGCGGACGCGGACGCGGCCGATGAGAGCGAACCGGGCCAGATACGCATGCCGTTCGCATGGACGGACGTGGAGGTGCACGCGACCGGCGCCTCGGTCCTGCGCGCCCGCCTGCGCCGGGACGGACAGGGCAACCTGTCGCTGACGGCCGCGGACACCACCGGCCGCCCCGTGGTGACGGTGGCATCGCTGGTCACCCGCCCGGTCTCACCGGACCAGCTGCAGACCGGCGACGACTGGGTCAGCGACGCGCTGTTCACCGTGGAGTGGACCCAGCTGCCCCAGCAGAGCGCGGTCCTGGAGGGCCAGTTGGCGCTGATCGGCACCGACCGCTTCGGCGTCGCCGACCAGTTGAACGCCGCCGGGGTACCCGTGCGCACCTACGCCGACGTCGCCGAGATCGCCGCCGCCACCAGCGCGGGAGACATCGCTCCCGCAGCGGTGCTCGTGTGCGTGGGCGACGACGACAGCGGCGCCGGCTCCGTGGCCGCAGCGGCACGCCGGGTCGCCGGTGAGGCGCTCGAAGTGGTGCAGGAGTGGCTGAGCGCGCAGCAGCTGGAGTCCGCGCAACTGGTCGTGGTCACCCGTGGCGGGGTGGCCGTACGGGCCGAGGAGGGCGTGGCCGACCTGACGGCCGGCGCCGTGTGGGGCCTGCTGCGCTCGGCGCAGGTGGAGAACCCCGGACGGCTGGTCCTGGCCGACCTGCCCCCGGCCGGCAGCGACGGCCGACTGGAGCTGCTGCCCTCGGTCCTCGCCGGCGGCGAACCGGAAGTGGCCCTCCGCGAACAGCACGCCTACGGCAGGCGGTTGATCCGTCCCGTAGGCGAACTGGCACTGCCCGAGCCGACGGAGCAGCCCTCGCAGCCGCAGCACGGCACGGGCCCCCGCTCGGTGCTGCTGACCGGCGGTACGGGAACCCTCGGCGGGGTCGTGGCCCGGCACCTGGTGGCCACCGGAAGGGCCGGCGGCGTACTGCTGATCAGCCGTTCCGGCCCGGCTGCCGCGGGAGTGGCCGCACTGGCCGCCGAGGTGGCGGCGCTCGGCGGATGGGTCCGCGTGATCTCGTGCGACGTGGCCGACCGGGACGCGCTGGCCGCGGTGCTGGCGGACATCCCGTCCGACTGCCCGCTGGGGTCCGTCTTCCACGCCGCGGGCATCATCGACGACTCAATGATCGACTCGCTGACCGCGGAGCGGGTCGCCGCGGTGATGCGCCCCAAGGTGGACGCGGCCTGGAACCTGCACGAGCTGACCCAGGACATGGGCCTGGACCACTTCGTGCTGTTCTCCTCCGTGGCGGCGGCCTTCGGCGGACCCGGCCAGGGCAACTACGCGGCGGCCAATGCCTTCCTGGACGCGCTGGCGGGGTACCGCCGGGCGGCCGGACTCGCGGCGACGGCGCTGGCCTGGGGCCCGTGGATGCCCGAGGCGGGCATCGGCCGCGACCTGGACGAGCTGATGCTCCGACGGATGACCGGATCGGGACTCGCGGCGCTGAGCGAGAGCGAAGGCCTGCTCCTGCTGGACCTGATCCTGGAGCGGGACGAGGCCATCCTGGTCCCGACCCGCCTCGACAAGACCGCGCTGCGGGCGGTGGCCGCCGCCACCGGCATCCCGGCGCTGTGGCAGGTGCTGGCCGACGACTTCATCCCCCGCCGGACGGCCGTCACCTCCGCCGCAGGCGGTGCCGGCGCCGCCGATGCGCTGCGCCAGCAGCTGGCCGGGCTGCCGGGCGCCGAACGCGACCGGGTGCTGCTGGACCTGGTCCGCACCCACGCGGCCGCGGTACTCGGACACGCCTCCGGGGACGCGATCGAGGCGGGCCGCCCCTTCACCGACCTGGGCTTCGACTCGCTGATCGCGGTCGAGTTCCGTAACCGGATGAACCCGGCGACCGGACTGCGGCTGCCCGCCACGCTGGTCTTCGACTACCCCAACCCCGTGGCCCTGGCAGGACTGCTGCGCGAACAGCTGGCCGGTGACCTGTCCGACGTCGCCGAGCCCATCACCACCCCGGCGACGGCCGCGGTCGTGGCGGACGAGCCGATCGCGATCGTCGGCATGGCCTGCCGCTTCCCCGGCGGCGCGACCAGCCCCGACGAGCTGTGGCAGCTGCTGTCCACGGGCACGGACGCGATGTCCACCTTCCCCACCGACCGCGGCTGGGACATCGAGGCCCTGTACGACCCGGACATGGCCCAGGTCGGCACCTCCTACACACAGGTGGGCGGATTCCTCCAGGACGCCAGCGGGTTCGACGCGGGCTTCTTCGGCATCAGCCCCCGCGAAGCGCTCGCCATGGACCCGCAGCAGCGCCTCCTGCTGGAGGTGAGCTGGGAAGCCTTCGAGCGGGCCGGTATCGACCCGGCGAGCCTGCGCGGCAGCCAGACCGGCGCGTTCGTGGGCGGATACAGCTCCTCTTACCTCGCGGTCACCATGGAGGACGAGGCCGACCTCGAAAGCCTCGGGGCGCACCTGATGACCGGCAACGCGGCCAGCGTGCTGTCGGGCCGGGTGTCGTACGCGCTCGGTCTCGAAGGCCCGGCGGTCACGGTGGACACGGCCTGCTCTTCGTCCCTCGTGGCACTGCACCTGGCCGCCCAGGCCCTGCGCTCGGGCGAGTGCTCGCTCGCGCTGGCCGGCGGCATCACCGTCATGGCCAGCCCCGATGGCTTCCTGGCGTTCTCGCACGCCCGCGGCCTGGCGGCGGACGGACGCTCCAAGGCGTTCTCGGACGCGGCCGACGGCATGGGCATGGCCGAGGGCGCGGGCATGCTCGTCGTGGAGCGGCTGTCCGACGCGCGGCGCAACGGACACCCGGTGCTCGCCGTGGTGCGCGGCAGCGCGATCAACCAGGACGGTGCGTCCAACGGTCTGACCGCCCCCAACGGTCCGTCCCAGCAGCGCGTCATCCGCGCAGCCCTCGCCAGCGCCCAGCTGACCGCCGCCGATGTGGACGTGGTCGAGGCGCACGGTACGGGCACCACGCTGGGCGACCCCATCGAGGCGGGCGCGCTCCTCGCCACTTACGGCCAGGACCGGGGCGAGCAGGGCGCGTTGTGGCTGGGGTCGATCAAGTCGAACATCGGCCACACCCAGGCGGCGGCCGGTGTCGCGGGCCTCATGAAGATGGTCCTCGCCCTGCAGCACGAGCAGATTCCGCAGACGCTGTACGCGGACGTGCCGTCCTCGCACGTGGACTGGGAAGCCGGCGACATCAAGCTGCTGAACGAGCAGGTGCCGTGGCCGTCCGACGGCCGAGTGCGCCGCGCCGGCGTCTCGGCGTTCGGCATCAGCGGCACCAATGTGCACGTCATCCTGGAGGAGGCCCCCGAGCCCACCGAGACACCCGCCGAGGACGAGGTCCCCGGCGAGGCCCAGGGGACCGGTGCGCCCGAAACCGCCGCGGTCGTCGATCCCGGCGGGGTCGGCGCGTGGCTGGTGTCGGGCCGTTCGGCCGAGGGCCTGACCGCGCAGGCGGGTCGGCTGCGCGAGTGGGTGGCGGCACGTCCGGAGCTGGAACTGGCCGATGTCGGCTGGTCGTTGGCGACCACGCGGTCGGTGTTCGAGCACCGTGCGGTGGTGGTGGGCGCTGACCGTACCGAGCTGGTGTCCGGTCTGCAGAGCCTGGCGGCCGGTGTGCCTGCGGGTTCGGTGGTGTCGGGCGTGGCCCGGCCGGGTGCGCGGGTGGTGTTCGCCTTCGCGGGGCAGGGTTCGCAGTGGCTGGGTATGGGCCGGGAGTTGGCGGAGGCCAGCCCGGTGTTCGCGGCGCGGCTCGCGGAGTGTGAGCGGGCGTTGGCGCCGTTTGTGGACTGGTCGCTGAGTGATGTCCTTGCGGGTGCGGAGGGTGCTCCTGCTCTGGAGGCTGCGGATGTGGTGCAGCCTGCGCTGTGGGCGGTGATGGTGTCGCTGGCCGCCGTCTGGGAGGCGGCAGGTGTCGTCCCCGATGCGGTGGTGGGTCACTCGCAGGGTGAGATCGCTGCGGCGACGGTGGCTGGGATGCTGTCGCTGGAGGACGGCGCGCGGGTCGTGGCGTTGCGGTCGCAGTCGTTGAAGGTGCTGGCGGGTGCGGGCGGGATGCTCTCGGTGAGCCTGTCGGCCGCCGCTGTCGAGGAGCGCCTTCCCAAGTGGGGCGAGCGGCTGTCGCTGGCGGCCGTCAACGGGCCGTCCGCCGTGGTGGTTTCCGGCGATCCGGAGGCTCTGCAAGAGCTCAAGGCCGAACTGGAGTCCGAGGGCGTACGGGCCCGGATGGTGGCGGTGGACTACGCCTCGCACTCCGCCCAGGTGGAGCGGCTCGAAAAGGAGATCCTTTCCGTCCTCGACGGGATCGCGCCGCGTCGGGGTCGGGTGCCGATGGTCTCCGCGATGACGGGCGAGACGCTGTCCGGCGAGGAGTTGGACGCCGCGTACTGGTACGCGAGCCTGCGGGCCACCGTGCATTACGACCGTGCGGTGCGGGTGCTGGCCGGGACGGGGCACCAGATCTTCATCGAGGTGACCCCGCACCCGGTGCTGTTGGGAGCGATGAACGACACCCTCGAAGAGGTGGTCCTGGAGGCCGGTCCGGGCGCGGTCCCGGGTGCCGTGTGCGGGACGCTGCGTCGGGAAGACGGTGGCGCGGCGCGGCTGCTCACGTCGCTGGCCGAGGCATATGTGCAGGGCGCGACGGTGGACTGGCGCGCGGTGCTCCCGGTGGGCGAGCTGGTGGAGTTGCCGACGTACGCCTTCCGGCACCAGCGGTACTGGCCCGAGGGCGTGCTGGCGCTGCCCACCCAGGGCTCGGCCGTCGGTGGAGACGGCGCGAGTACGGCGGCGGAGTCGCAGTTCTGGGCTGCCGTCGAGGGCGGTGACCTGACACAGCTCGCCGACACGCTGGCGGTGGACGGCGGCCGTCCGTTCAGCGAGGTGCTGCCGGCGCTGGCGTCCTGGCGGCGCCGTGAGCTGGACCGTTCGGTGACCGCGAACTGGCGTTACCGGGTGAGCTGGGCGCCGATCACCGAGCCGGACTCCCGTGTGCTGTCCGGGACGTGGCTGCTTGTCGCGCCCGCTGGACCGGGTGAGGACGAGGTGGCGCGGCAGTGTGTTTCGGCGCTTGGTGCTCGTGGTGCCGAGGTCGTCGTGGTCGAGGTGCCGGCCGGGGTCGTGGGCCGGGACGGTGTGGCCGCGCTGCTCGGCGAGGCGCTGACGGGCGCGGAGTCCGCCGGTGTGTCCGGTGTGCTGTCGCTGCTGGCGCTGGACGAGACGCCGGTGCCGGAGTACCCGGTGGTGGCCGGTGGTCTGGCGGCGACGCTGGCCCTGGTGCAGGCCCTTGGCGATGCCGGGATGGTCGCGCCGCTGTGGCTGGCCACGCGTGGTGCGGTGGCCGCTGGTCCGGGTGAGGTGCTGGCCCGTCCGGTGCAGGCGCAGGTGTGGGGACTGGGCCGAGTGGTCGGTCTGGAACACCCTGAGCGTTGGGGCGGGTTGGTCGATCTGCCCGCGACGCTGGACGACCGGGCCGGTGCACGCCTGGTAGCGGTGCTGGCAGGCAGCGGCGAGGACCAGGTCGCGATCCGCTCGGCCGGGATTCTGGGCCGGCGCCTGACGCGGGTGCCCCAGTCCCGTGGGTCCGAGGAGGGCTGGGCGCCGCGTGGCAGTGTGCTGGTCACGGGTGGTACGGGTGCGATCGCGGGTCATGTGGCGCGGTGGTTGGCCGG
>NZ_JBSIBZ010000155.1:0-11010 GCF_058245575.1 Streptomyces sp. UF-297
AAGGTCGCCATCATCAACAACGGCGCCCTGGGCATGGTCCGCCAATGGCAGACCCTCTTCTACAACCAGCGCTACTCCAACACCGTGCTGCACTCCGGCCCCGGCGAAGGCGCCGAGGGCGAGACCAAGCAGCCGTGCGGCGGCACCCGCGTCCCCGACTTCGTCAAGCTCTCCGAGGCCATGGGCTGTGTCGCGATGCGCTGCGAGGACCCGGCCGAGCTGGACGCGGTCATCACCAAGGCCAACGCCATCAACGACCGCCCCGTCGTGGTGGACTTCATCGTCCACGAGGACGCCCAGGTCTGGCCGATGGTCGCGGCCGGCACCTCCAACGACGAGGTCATGGCCGCCCGCGGGGTGCGCCCCGACTTCGGCGACGGCGAAGACGACTGATCCACCAGGAACCGAGGCACACAGAAGAGAGATCGAGCCCATGACCAAGCACACGCTCTCCGTCCTGGTGGAGAACACCCCCGGCATCCTGGCCAGGATCGCCGCGCTGTTCTCCCGCCGCGGCTTCAACATCGACTCCCTCGCGGTCGGTGTCACCGAGCACCCCGACATCTCCCGCATCACGATCGTCGTCAACGTCGAGTCGCTGCCGCTGGAGCAGGTCACCAAGCAGCTCAACAAGCTCGTCAACGTACTGAAGATCGTCGAGTTGGAGCCGCAGCACGCCATCCAGCGCGAGCTCGTTCTGGTGAAGGTCCGCGCCGACAACGAGACCCGCTCCCAGATCGTGGAGATCGTCCAGCTCTTCCGCGCCAAGACCGTGGACGTCTCCCCCGAGGCCGTCACCATCGAGGCCACCGGTGGCAGCGACAAGCTGGAGGCCATGCTGAAGATGCTGGAGCCCTTCGGCATCAAGGAGTTGGTGCAGTCCGGCACCATCGCCATAGGGCGTGGCGCCCGGTCCATCACCGACCGCTCGCTGCGCGCGCTGGACCGTACGGCCTGATCCGCCCGCACCGCTCGCCTGCGCGGCCCACCCGCCGCGCAGGTGAGCGGACCGCATCGCGAGACCCCGAGACCTTCCCCGCCCCGCCCGACGTACTGTGTGGGCAACCAGCCAGAACCAAGGAGATACCCGAAGTGGCCGAGCTGTTCTACGACGACAATGCCGACCTGTCCATCATCCAGGGCCGCAAGGTCGCGGTCATCGGTTACGGAAGCCAGGGCCACGCCCACGCACTCTCCCTGCGCGACTCCGGCGTCGACGTGCGCGTCGGTCTGCACGAGGGCTCCAAGTCCAAGGGGAAGGCCGAGGAGCAGGGCCTGCGCGTGGTCACCCCCGCCGAGGCCGCCGCCGAGGCCGACGTGATCATGATCCTGGTGCCGGACCCGATCCAGGCCAAGGTCTACGAGGAGTCCATCGCCCCCCACCTCAAGGACGGCGACGCCCTCTTCTTCGGCCACGGCCTGAACATCCGCTACGGCTTCATCAAGCCCCCGGCCGGCGTGGACGTCTGCATGGTCGCCCCCAAGGGCCCGGGCCACCTCGTGCGCCGCCAGTACGAAGAGGGCCGCGGCGTGCCCTGCATCGCGGCCGTCGAGCAGGACGCCACCGGCAGCGCCTTCGAGCTGGCGCTCTCCTACGCCAAGGGCATCGGCGGCACCCGCGCCGGCGTCATCAAGACCACCTTCACCGAGGAGACCGAGACCGACCTGTTCGGAGAGCAGGCCGTGCTGTGCGGCGGCGCCTCCGCCCTGGTCAAGGCCGGCTTCGAGACCCTGGTCGAGGCGGGCTACCAGCCCGAGATCGCCTACTTCGAGTGCCTGCACGAGCTGAAGCTCATCGTGGACCTCATGTACGAGGGCGGCCTGGAGAAGATGCGCTGGTCGGTCTCCGAGACCGCCGAGTGGGGCGACTACATCACCGGCCCGCGGATCGTGAACGAGAACACCAAGGCCGAGATGAAGAAGGTCCTCGCCGAGATCCAGGACGGCACCTTCGCCAACAACTGGATGGCGGAGTACAACGCCGGTCTGCCCAAGTACAACGAGTACAAGAAGGCGGACGAGGACCACCTCCTGGAGACCACCGGCAAGAAGCTGCGCAAGCTGATGAGCTGGGTCGACGACGAGGCGTAAGCCGCAGTACCCCACTGGGCAAGGGGCCGTGGCACCCGCTGCGGCCCCTTTGTCCGTACCTTGTCCACCGCGTAGCACCACGCACGGGTGATCCTTCCGCATTGGCGAAGGCCGGGCCCGAAAGCGCCACTACACTGCACAGCACAAGCGCGTCAGGCTCACAGCGTCGTGCGTCTTCCACGCGGCTTTCCCCCTTCACCGCCTTCGGCCGTCGGGACGGCCGTCCGCGAAGGACTAGTGAGGACTGAAGACCACGTGAGCACTGCATCCCCGGGCAAGCCCGTCGTACTCATCGCCGAAGAGCTCTCGCCCGCCACCGTCGACGCGCTGGGCCCGGACTTCGAGATCCGCCAGTGCAACGGCGCGGACCGCGCGGCGCTGCTGCCCGCCATCGCCGATGTCGACGCCATCCTGGTGCGCTCCGCCACCAAGGTCGACGCCGAGGCGATCGCCGCCGCCAAGAAGCTGCGGGTCATCGCCCGCGCCGGTGTGGGCCTGGACAACGTCGACGTCTCCGCCGCCACCAAGGCCGGCGTGATGGTCGTCAACGCCCCGACCTCCAACATCGTCACCGCCGCCGAGCTGGCCTGCGGCCTCTTGATCGCCACCGCGCGCAACATCCCGCAGGCCAACACCGCGCTGAAGAACGGCGAGTGGAAGCGCAGCAAGTACACCGGCGTCGAGCTGAGCGAGAAGACCCTGGGCGTCGTGGGCCTGGGCCGTATCGGTGTGCTGGTCGCCCAGCGGATGAGCGCCTTCGGCATGAAGGTCGTCGCCTACGACCCCTACGTCCAGCCCGCCCGGGCCGCGCAGATGGGCGTCAAGCTGCTGACGCTGGACGAGCTGCTGGAGGTCGCGGACTTCATCACCGTCCACCTCCCCAAGACGCCCGAGACGCTCGGCCTGATCGGCGACGAGGCGCTGCACAAGGTCAAGCCGTCGGTGCGCATCGTCAATGCCGCGCGCGGCGGCATCGTGGACGAGGTCGCGCTGGCCAGCGCGCTCAAGGAGGGCCGGGTCGCGGGCGCGGGCCTGGACGTGTACGCCTCCGAGCCCTGCACCGACTCCCCGCTCTTCCAGTTCGACCAGGTCGTGGCCACCCCGCACCTGGGCGCCTCCACGGGCGAGGCGCAGGAGAAGGCGGGCATCGCGGTCGCCCGCTCCGTACGCCTGGCGCTGGCCGGTGAGTTGGTGCCGGACGCCGTCAACGTCCAGGGCGGCGTGATCGCCGAGGACGTCAAGCCGGGCCTGCCGCTGGCCGAGCGCCTCGGCCGGATCTTCACCGCGCTGGCGGGCGAGGTCGCGGTCCGCCTCGACGTCGAGGTGTACGGCGAGATCACCCAGCACGACGTCAAGGTGCTCGAACTCTCCGCGCTCAAGGGCGTGTTCGAGGATGTCGTCGACGAGACGGTCTCCTACGTCAACGCCCCGCTCTTCGCACAGGAGCGCGGTGTGGAGGTGCGGCTGACCACCAGCAGCGAGTCGCCCGAGCATCGCAACGTGGTGACCGTGCGCGGCACCCTGTCGGGCGGCGACGAGGTCTCCATCTCCGGCACGCTGGCGGGCCACAAGAACCACCAGAAGATCGTCGCGGTGGGCGACCACTCCATCGACCTCGCGCTCGCCGACCACATGGCCTTCCTGCGCTACGGCGACCGCCCCGGCGTCGTCGGCACGCTCGGCCGGATCCTGGGCGAGGCCGGCATCAACATCGCCGGCATGCAGGTCTCGCGCACCGACGAGGGCGGCGAGGCCCTGGTCGCCCTGACCGTGGACGACACCATCCCGGCCCCGGTACTCGCCGAAATCGCCGCCGAAATCGGCGCGACCTCGGCACGCACGGTCAATTTGACCGACTGAGCGGGCAGTTGACGCCACAGACGGCATGAGGAAGGGCCCGGACCACTGTCCGGGCCCTTCCGCGTCGTCGGTGGAGGCGCTCTGGTGCGGACGCCGGGGCGGGCATAAGATCCACTCGGCGTCGAACGCTGTCACCGTCCGGGTGAGGCGCACGAGGCGCTGGTGATATGCCTTCTGGAGGCATCTCATGGCAGTCGAGCTCAACCACACGATCGTTTTCGCCGGTGACAAGCGGGCGTCCGCGCACTTTCTCGCCGGCATCATGGGCCTGGAAGTCCAGCCCCCGATGGGGCACTTCCTCCCCGTCGGCACCGCCAACGGTGTCACCCTCGACTTCGTGCGGGTCGACGGCCCCATCACCCCGCAGCACTATGCCTTTCTGGTCAGCGAGACGGAGTTCGACGAGATCTTCGACCGCATCAAGGGGGCCGGGCCGACCTACTGGGCCGACCCGCGGCGGCAGCGGGCCGGGGAGATCAACACGCACGACGGCGGGCGCGGGGTCTACTTCGCCGACCCCGACGGGCACTATCTGGAAGTCATCACCCGCCCTTACGGCAGCGGGAGTTGACGGGTCCGGTACGGGGAGCGGGGGCGGTGCGCGCGGTACGGCACGGCCGCCCCCGCCCGCGTCTGCGTACGTCCGTATAAGACGAGTGTCTATGACGCCCGTATGGGCCGGGTTAAGGTGTCGCCATGGGACACCGTGAAGATCTGCTGGAGGGCGCCAAGCGCTGCCTGCTGGAGAAGGGGTATGCGCGGACGACCGCCCGGGACATCGTGGCGGCCTCCGGGGCCAATCTGGCGTCCATCGGGTACCACTACGGGTCCAAGGACGCGCTGATGCGCAAGGCGGTCGTGGAGGCCGTACGGGAGTGGGCGGAGGGGTTCGAGTCCACGCTCGGCGGTGAGCGGGGTGCGGGTGAGGAGCCCATGGAGCGGTTCGCGCTGGTGTGGGACCGCATTCTGCAGCACTTCAAGGATCGGCCGGAGTTCGTGGCCTCCCAGATCGAGGTGCTGGGGCTGCTGCCGCGCGACCCCGGGCTGCGCGCGGCCATCGGCGAGGCGCTGCCGGAGGGCAGCGAAGGACTGGTCGCGGTCTTCGAGGGGGTGCCGGACAGCGAGGTGGACGCGGAGAGTGCGCGGGTGGTCGGCTCGCTCTATCAGGCGCTGCTCACGGGGCTGATGGTGCAGTCCCTCGTCTCGCCGGAGGCGTTGCCGACGGGGCGGGATCTGGCCGACGCGGTGCGGCGGGTTGTGGAGGGGGATGTGTTGCGCGGCGCGTAACGCTTCGCTGGGAGTGTCGTCGTCGATCCGCGGCTCGGTGGGGGCTGGTCGCGCAGTTCCCCGCGCCCCTGATAGGGCTCTGGTGGGCCCGCTTAGTCTGCAGTCGCCGTCCGTTCGAAAGAGTTGATGAGGCGGGCCAAGTGGCGGCCCGCGATCAGGAGGGGCTGTTCGCTGCGGGAGACCTGGGCGGAGAGTTCGGCGCCCTCCAGGGTGGCGATGACGGTGTGGGCCAGGTCGCGGGCGTCCTGTTCGGGGATGCCCGCGGTCAGTAGGCGGTCGGCGACGATGTTGCGCCAGTTGTCGAAGGCGTGGGCGACCGCCTGCTGGATGTCCGGGGTGCGCCCGACGGCCTCCAGTGCGGTGGCGGTCAGCGGGCAGCCGTCCAGCCAGTCGGACTCGCGCAGCCACCGGGCGAGGTTCGCCGCGCAGTCGATCAGGGCCTGTCCCGGGTCCTGCCCCTCGCCCAGGCCGTCCCGCAGGACGTCGGCGAATTCCTGGTCGCCGTGGCGGATCGCCGCGGTGGCCAACTCCTGCTTCCCGCCCGGGAAGAAGTGGTAGACGGAGCCGAGCGTGGCGCCCGCCTCCCGGGCGATCTGCTTGATTCCCGTGCCCTCGTACCCCTGCTGCTGGAACAGCCGCGAGGTCGCGTGGATGATCCGGTCGCGGGTGCCCAGGGTGCCCTCGGCCTTCTTCTGTGCCGGAGCCCGCTTGCTCTCCGGCTGCCGTGCTGCTGCCCGCTTCGACGTCGTCTCCATGGCACGAGTCTACGAGCCGAATTGAGTAGAGCGTTCGTTCTAGAGCTGTGCTACGTTTCCGTCACGAGCTGGATAGAGCGTTCGTTCTAGCGGCTTCGGGTGGTCCTGTGCGGCCGCGCGCGGCTTCGGCGGAGGGGAATTCTCATGAGCAAGCAGGCAGTGACCGTGATCGGCCTCGGCCCGATGGGGCAGGCCATGGTGGGCGCGTTCCTGAAGGCCGGTCACGAGGTGACGGTGTGGAACCGGACCGCCGCCAAGGCGGACGCGCTGGTGGCGCAGGGGGCCCGGCGTGCCGCCACGGTCCAAGAGGCCCTGGCGGCAAATGAGTTGGTGGTGCTGAGTCTGACCGATTACGAGGCGCTGTACGCGATTTTGGAACCGGCGACGGATGCGCTGTCCGGCCGGACGCTGGTCAATCTCAGCTCGGACACCCCGGCGAAGGCCAGGGCGGCCGCCGTCTGGGCGGCCGGGCACGGCGCCCGGTACCTCACCGGCGGGGTGAACGTGCCGCCCTCCGGAATCGGCAGCCCGGAATCGGTCACCTTCTACAGCGGGCCCCGGGACCTCTTCGAGGAGTACCGGGACACCCTTCAGGTGCTGACCGGCACCGACTACCGCGGCGAGGACCAGGGCCTGGCCGCGCTGTACTACCAGATCGGGATCGACCTGTTCTGGACGGCGCTGACCGGCTATCTGCACGCCCAGGCGCTGGCCGGGGCCAACGGGATCCCGGCGGTGGACTTCCGTCCCTACGCCCTGCGTGCGGCCGACATCGGGCAGTTCATCGACTTCTACGCGCCGCGCATCGACGCCGGTGACCACGGCGGCGACGTGGAGCGGATCACGATGGCGGTGGCCAGCCTCGACCACGTCGTGCAGACCGCGAAGGACTCCGGTGTGGACCCCGCGCTGCCCGCCGCCGTACTGGAGACCTTCCGCAAGGGCGCGGCGGCGGGATACGGCCAGGACAGCCTGACCAGTCTGGTCAAGGTCTTTTGGCAGCAAGGGGCGTCGTAACGGGCGGTGGCCGCGTGCCGGTGTCGCGTACCGGCACGCGGCGGGCGCCGGTCAGAAGTCGTACGGCTTGGCGGTGTTCCAGTTCGTGACCTCGGCCGAGGACCAGGTGAACTTCGAGGGCACGCCCTTGCTGTCGAAGGCCTGCAGGTCGGTGCCGGGACCGGTGTCGCCGCTCTGGTCGCGCAGGGCGAGCGAGAGGTCGGCGGAGGTGTGGGTCTTCGCGCTGTCGGCGAACAGGGCCACGGCGGAGTAGACCTTGCCGCCGGGCTTGACGGTGATCCGGGCGCTGCCGCCGGGGGCGTCGTCGGAGGAGTGGGGCAGCACGTCCACGGTGTCCCCGAGCATGACGGACGGGTGGGACGTCACCCAGCAGGGCTTGGCGTCGGTGTTCCGCGCGGTGATCAGCAGGTGCTCGCCGAGTTGCCCGGCGAAGCGGTGCAGGACGGAGTACGACATCTCCTGGCCGTCGCACTGACGGGTGGGCGAACCGGCGGCGGTGGCCTTGCCGGAGCCGGAGCCGGAGCCCGCGGCGAAGGCCGGGCCGCCCGTCAGCGCGGTCAGGGACACGGCCAGGGCGGCGGTGGCGGCGGTGGTCAGGGCGGCGGTACGAATCCGGGATGTACGCATGCTGAGGGCTCCCCGAGCGGTGAAGTGGGATCAGTGGAAGGGGTTTCGCTGCTGTGGAGACGATCCTGGCCCCTGCCGCTGGCGCCCCGCTAACACGCCGCTGGCGTCCGGGTAACGCCCCTGCTCGCAGCGCAGGTTCACGCCGGGGCGCGCCGGTCAGACGCCGTCCCTGAGCCGGGCCGTCGCGGCGTCGTGCCGCGCCCGCAGCCCGGCGTCCGCCGACACCCGCAGCAGCGCGCCCAGTGCCCGGACCGCGCCCTCGTCGTAGCCGTCGCACTCCGCTTCGTACGCCGCGTCCTGGAGCCGCCGGACGCCCTCGGCCTCCTCGCCCATCCCCAGCAGCGCCTCGCCCGTCGCCGTCAGCAGCAGCACGCGGGACGCCGCCGACGCGTGCGAGGGGCCCTGGAGGGCGAGCGCGGCCGTCGCCGAGTCCAGGGCCGACTGCCACTGCCCGGCGTCAAGTTGATGCCGGGCCAGGTGGTACATCGCCAGCCGCTCGGTGTGCCGGTCCGCGGCGCCGCGGGCCAGGCGCAGCGCCCGCCCGCACGCCTCGGCCGCCTCCTGCGGGCTGCCGAGCGCCGCCAGCGCCAGCGAGAGATTGACCAGCGCGGTCGCCTCGCCGCACGGATCGCCCGCCCGGGCGGCGAGTGCGGGCGCGGCCTGGAGATGGACCAGCGCCTCGGCGGTGCGTCCCTCCTCGGTCAGTACCCAGCCCAGCAGGGCCAGCACCCGCGACTCGGCCCGCGCGTCGCCGTCGGCCCGGGCCGCCTCAAGTGCCGTGTCCAGCAGGGCAGTCCAGCCGTCCCGCACCCGCCACACCATCTGCGGCCACAGCGCCAGGACGATCCGCCAGGTCCTGCCGTGCAGCCCCGCGGCGTGCGCGGCGCCCGCCGCCAGGGCCAGGTCGTCGCGCTCGGCCGCGTACCAGGCCATGGCCTGCTCGCGGCCGGTGAACTCCCGTACGGCGGGCGGCGGGCGGAAGTCCGCGGGCAGCGCGAAGCACGACTCGTCGCCCGGCTCGGCGGCGTCCGCCGCGGCCAAGGCGGTGGCCACGGTGTGGTCGAGCCCCCGCACCAGGGCGTCGGGCCCGGCGTCCAGGTCGCGCGCGTACAGCCGTACGAGATCGTGCAGCGTCCAGCGGCCCGGCGCGCTGCGGGTGACGAGGTGGGCCGCGGCCAGCCGCTCCAGCGCGGCCTCGGCCGCGGCGGGGTCGGTGCCGGCCAGGGCCGCCGCCGTGTAGCGGTCGAGGCGGGTGCCGGGGTGGCGGCCCAGGTGCGCGAAGTGGTGCGCGGCGTCCTCGGGCAGGCGGCGTACGGTCAGCCGCAGCGCCGCCCGTACGCCGGTGTCCTCCACGTCCAGCAGGCCCAACCGCCGTGACTCGTCACAGAGTTCGGCGGCCATCGCGCCCAGCGACCAGTCCGGCTGGTCCGCCAGCCTCGCGGCGGCCACCCGCAGTGCGAGGGGGAGCCCGCCGCACAGCTCGGCGAGGCGCCGGGCGGCCACCGGCTCGGCGAGCACCCGCTGTGTACCGAGCACCGCGGCCAGCAGCGCCGTACCGTCCTGCGGCTCCAGTACGTCCACGGGGACGGGCCGGGCGGCGTCGGAGGCGATCAGGCCGCGCAGCCGGTAGCGGCTGGTGACCACCGTGACGCAGTGCGCCCCGCCCGGCAGCAGCTCCCTGACCTGCTCCGAGCCGCGCGCGTTGTCCAGCACGACCAGGAGGCGGCGCTGTGCGGCCAGCGAGCGGAACAGCGCGGACGCGGCCCCGGCCGACTCCGGTATCCGGCGCGGCGCGAGGCCCAGCGCCAGCAGGAACTCCCGCAGCACTTCCAGATGGGACGGCTCGCCCGTATCGCTGAAGCCGCGCAGATCGGCGTAGAGCAGACCGCCGGGAAAGGCGGCGCGGTTGCGGTGCGCCCAGTGCACCACCAGCGCCGTCTTGCCCACGCCCGCGGGGCCGGTGACCAGGCAGACGGGCGCTTCACCGGCGGCGGCCCGGGACAGCGCGGTCAGTTCACCGACGCGCCCGTGGAAGCCGCGCGGCATGCGCGGCAGCAGGTCGGCCACGTCCGCGGCGGGCACGGCGGGCGGGACGAGGGGGGCGGGCGGCGGGGGCGCGGCGGGCGCCTGCCGCGGCGCTCGGTCCTGATCCGCGCCGCGCAGCGCCTGCGCGTAGGCGTCCGCCAGCTCCCGGCCCGGGTCGACCCCCAGCTCGTCGGCGAGCAGCCGCCGGGTGCGGTGGAAGACGTCGAGCGCCTCCGAGCGGCGCCCCGCCCGCTGCAGCGCCCGCATCAGCGCGGCCGACAGCGACTCGCGCAGCGGATGGGCCTCGGTCTCCGCGCGCAGCACCGCCGCGGCCCGGGCGTGCTCGCCCAGCGCCCCGTAGCCCGCGGCCAGCAACTCCACCGAGGCCAGCCGCAGTTCCTCCAGCGCGTGGGCCGCGGCCCGCAGCGGCGGACTCGGGTACGCGCCGGTCAGCGCGGGGCCCTGCCACAGTGCCAGCGCCTCCTGGTACATCGCCACCGCGTCGGCCGGGGCGCGCCGGGTGCGCGCCAGCGTCACCAGCTCCTCGAAACGGTGGGCGTCCAGCAGCGACTTCGGCATCCGCAGGACGTACGCCGTGCCCTGGGTGACCAGTTCGACGCCGAACGCCCCGGCGTCCGCGGCGGCGAGCAGCCCCCGCAGCCGCGAGACATGCCCCTGGATGACGCCGCGGGCCCGCGGCGGCGGCTCGTGGTCCCACAGCGTGGCCATCAGCTGCTCCACCGGGACGGGCCGGTTGGGCCGCAGCAGCAGGGCGGCCAGCAGGCTGCACCGCTTGGCGGGCCCGAGCGGCAGCTCGCCGGCCTCGGTGACGACACACACCGCTCCGAGCAGCCGGAACTCCACTGACGCAACTCCTCCTGGGGAAAGAGCCAGATTATCGAAAGGCGCGGGGGAGCCCGCCCGTGGCCGGGCCCCGTTCGCGCCCCGCGCGGCTCTCCCGTAAAACCCGCAATAGGAGCCCGTGAGCGCCCTACAGCCGGGCCGACTTCAGCGCCATGTGCAGCAGCAGCCGGTCCTCGCCCTCGTCCAGGTCCAGGCCGGTGAGCTTCTCCACCCGGCCCAGCCGGTAGTAGAGCGTCTGGCGGTGGATGCCGAGCGCCTGGGCCGTACGGCTCGCCTGGCCCGCGCAGTCTAGGAACACCTCGGCGGTACGGGCGAGTTCGGTGTGCGCGGGGGACAGCAGGGGGCGCACCGCCTCGTCGGGTCCGTCCGCGGGCAGGGTGGTCAGCAGGCGGTAGGAGCCGATGGAGCACCACTCGGCGACCGGGCGCAGCCGCGGCTCGGCGCGGGCGGGGCGGGCCGCGGCGAGCTCCTGGGCGGCGGCCTC
>NZ_JBSIBZ010000156.1:0-10723 GCF_058245575.1 Streptomyces sp. UF-297
GGTCAACGCGTTGACCGGCCGGTGGAACGGGCGGCCCGCCCGCAGCTACGGTGACGGCCGTGACCGAGACCGTCCACCAACTCCGGATCAGCCTGCTGGGCCTTGCCCCCGTGGTGTGGCGGCGCGTGCATCTGTCCTCCGACACCCCGCTGTCCGGACTGCATGCCGTCGTCCAGGTCGCCATGGGCTGGGACGACGCCCACCTGTGGCAACTGTCCTGCGGCTGGGAGGAGTACGGCCACCAGGGCATCGACGCCGACACCGTCAGCGTCGGCGAACTGCTGCCCAAGGTGGGCGGCACCGCCTCCTACCTGTACGACTTCGGTGATCACTGGCAGCACCGCATCGAGGTGGAGAAGATCCACAAGCCCGCTCCGCGCACCGCCTACCCGCGCTGCAGCGCCGGCGCCCGCGCCTGCCCGCCCGAGGACTGCGGCGGCCCCGAGGGCTACCACCACCTGCTCCGCATCCAGCGCCACCGCAAGGGCTGGCGCTACCAGGAACTGCGCGAGAGGGGCCTGCACAAATACGACCCCAAGGCGTTCGACAAGGACGAGGCCAACCGCGACTTCGCCGACCCCAGCCAGCGCTACCACCTGCCCGCCCCCTGGCAGCGGCCGGTGCGAGCCCCCGCCCCGTACCCCGGTGCCCCGGCCGGTCAAGAGCTTGACTATCCCGGCGGCGCGGCGGACGACCCGCCGCCGGAGCCCGCCGCCGAGCTGGTCAACGCGTTGACCGAGGTGCCCGGCGTCACCGAGGCCGCCGACGCCGTACTCGCCGCCCTGGACGCCGTGGAGGAGGCCCGCGAGATTCTCGGCGCCGCCCTGCGGGCCGAACAGCAGGCCACCGGCGCCAGCGCCAACAAACTCGCCGAGCGCGTACGCGGCGCCATGTCCCGCCCCCTGGTCCTGCGGGCCCTGCGCGGAGGCGACGGGCCTTTGGTTCCCCAGGCGCGTGATCGTCACCGGGGCCAGGCATGACGGTCGTGCCCCCGGCGTCGCCGGTCGTCACGCCCCGGGCAGTGACGGAAGCCGGAGCACCGGACCCGCCGTCCGGCCGCCGGGCATCTGCCACCATGGACGCCATGGCGAACGAGACGGACAAGCGGTTGCACGACCTGGAGGCGGAGGCCTTCCGCACCGGCCGCACCCTGGCCGACCTCTCCAGCAAGCTGGAGCAGATCAGCGAGCAGCAGACCACCGCGTTCGGGAACATCGACTCGCTTGCCAACGCGGTCGGCGCCCCCGGCGAATGCACGATCACCGGCCGGCTCGACGGCATCGACGAGCGGCTCGACCGCATGGAGACGCTCCTCATCGCCATCGCGCGGGCCCAGGGCATCGACCCCGCCCAGCTGCCCCCGGCGTAAAATAGAACGCGTGAGCGAAGTTGTGGCAGCGCAGGCGTCGCCGTGGCGCCCGGAGGACGGGCCGCCCCCGCGGGTGTGGTGCTGGAGCTACGCCGACCGCCCGGCGCTGTGGGTACTCACCGATGACGGCGAATGGCGCTGGGCGGTCGTCGATGCTCGCCATGACTATCCCGACGGCCGCACCGCCTATCAGGTGGCGATCACGCTGGGTGGCGGCACCTCCGCCACCAGCCGCACCGTGTGGTGGCCGCACCCGGGCCTGAGAGTGGGATGCCGCCCCACCGCCCCGGCCAGCGACCGCGCGGTACCGATCCCCGACGCCGACAGGCCTAGTACGGGGCGGGGTTGACGCGGCGGCCGCACCGGCGGACCCTGCGGACCAGCGGACACTGCCGCGCGGCGGCGCAGGAGCCCCGCCCACTCCGCCACCGGAGCCCGAGCCGGACCCCGAGGCCGAGGGCGAGAACGGGGACGGCGATGGAGCGGGATGACGACGGGCGGCGCTGGGCGGAGCCGTTCCTGCTCAAGCCCGCCCCCGTGCAGCACTCCGGGGACTCAGGCGAGCTGCGGTGCCCGGACCACCCGGACACCGCGTACATCCGGATCCTGGGCCGGGCATGGGTGTGCCCCGCCTGCCACCGCAGCGGCCCCGTGGCTTGAGCCCCGGGGCCGCTCACCCCGTGGGCAGGCGCCGCCCCAGGCCGACAGCAGGTGACGGGCCGCCTCTCCGGCCGGTCCGTCATCGGCGGCCGCCAGCTGCAGGTTGTCGAAGAAGTGCATGCGCGGAAACGCCAACAGCGGCCCTGCAATAGGCTGTTCGCGGACTTCTCCGTCAGCGCATGCGGCGGAAGGGCCTACGGGGACCTCCCGTACGTCCTCACGCCGCATGTCAGGAGGAGCACCCATGCCCGGTTCTGATGACAAGGAAGAAGAGCCGCCCGACGAGGGCGAGCAGGACCGGCAGGGAGCCCCGCCGGCAGCGCGCAAGCAGGGCGGCGCCGGACTTGTGGCCCGGTTCACCGGGTCCGCGGCCGGCCAGGTCATCGCCGAGGTCCTCGGCCTCGACGACTTGCTGTAGCGCACTGCGCCCCCCGGTGCGGTAACACCGGAGGGCGCGGGTTGGCGGAATCGCTCCCACCACGAAAGGTCACCCCCGGTATCGCGCCGGGGGTGATCGCGTCTCATGGCCTAGGCCACGTATAGAACTCTACGCCCCAACGCCTGCCCCGGACGAGTCGCCGGGGAACCGGCCGGCCCCCGGCCGCCGGGCGGTACGTGCCGTTGCTCCGCGGGCCCCTCCGGCCTTGCGGTAGCAGCGGCCCCGGGCACCAGCACCAGCAGTCGGCGCCGCCCGGCGGGGCACCTTAACCCGCACCTTTGCGATCTTGGCCGCCGGACCCTCCCGCCCACGGGGACACTCCCTGGCTGGACGAAAGCCCTGTTGCGGTACGGATCGTTGAATCCATTATGGGACGGTACAAAGCGAACAAGCCGCGCCAGGCGCGGGATCTGGGGCCGGTGTCAGAGGGCCACGTCGAGGCGTACCCCGGGGTACTGGTGACGCTGACCGGCCCATCGGCTGACACGGCGACCGCGGCGCACGAGAAGATGGCCGGCGCCCCAAAGGCGCTCGCCGACTACGTACGCACCGGCCGACACTGGCAGGTCACGGTGATGGGGCACGGCACCCCGGAGAGCATGCACGCGCGTGTGACCGAGATCCCCTCGATGGCCGAGGCCCTGCGGGTGGTGATGGCCGTGGCCGACCGGATGTTTCCGCCCGGTACGGCTCTGCTGCACACGGTGGAGCGCGACGCGCAGGCGTGGATGCCCACCTACCTCTCCGAACACGGCGCCCTGCCGCGCCAGAACGGCTGGACGGCCGTCGCCGGAGGTGACGGCCCGGACCACTCTTACGTGGCCACCGCCCGACTCTGACCCAGGCCGTGTCACGGGCGGTCGTTGGGGTGCTCGCCGCGCAGCGCGAGGTACCCGCGGTAGAACAGGCCCCGGCCGAACCACGCGGCCAGGGCGGCGCCGATCACCCAGGAAGAGCCCGGCCAGTTGCCGAGCGAGTCCACCCAGCGGATCCACTCGCGGGACAGCGCATCGGTGTCGGCCAGGGCGGGCGGGTGCAGGTCCATCGGTCCCCCGTTCAGGGCTGCGGCGCGGTAGCGGCCAGTGTGCCTGTCCCGGCGCGGCCGTGTCATCCGTACGGCTACTCAGACCGCCCGCCCAGTCTGGCTCTTGTTAAGTTGCCTTACCAAGAGCCAGAACCGCGACGAGGGGACGAGGGTGACGAACCATCATCAGCTGGCACGAAGAGCACCTAACGGAAGCACCCCCGCGGCGGCCGCCCGCGCCGGACTCTCGCCCGCGGCCCGCGCCGCCGTCGAGGCCGGCATCCCCGCCGAGACCCGCCGCGGCTACGCCGGCGACTGGGTCCGCTTCGAGCAGTGGGCGGCCGCGGCGCGGTTCTGCCCGCTGCCGTGCGCGGACGACACGCTCACCGAATACGTCACCGCCCTCACCGTGACGCCCCGCCCGCGCACCGGCCGCCCCTACAAGCCCGCCTCCATCGAACGGGCCATGGCGTCCATCGCCGTCGCCCACCACGCCGCCGGGCTGCAGCCGCCCGGTACCACCGGGGCGATCCTCGTACTGCGCGGCTATGAGAGGGAGCTGAAGGAGGCCGGCGACCCCCGCGGCCGCAGGCGCCGGGCCGCGGCCGCCACCCCGGAGATCCTGCGCAAGATGAGCGGTGCCCAGCCGAACACCGCCATCGGCATCCGTGACCGCGCCGCGCTCCTGATCGGGTTCTCCCTCGCCGCCCGTCGCAGCGAGGGCAGCCTGTTGAACTGGGAGGACTCCGCCGAGGTGGAGGCCGGATTGGAGCACGAGCTCTACCGCCCCAAGGTCAACAAGGAGGGAGCGCACGGCATCCCCTACGGCAGCCACCCCCAGACCTGCCCCGTGCGCGCGCTCCGCGCCTGGCGCCAGTGCCTGATCGAGCACGGCCGCCTGCCGCGCGGCCCGATGTTCCTGCGGATCAACCGCCACGGCCACATCGCGCACCGCATGACCCGCCACGGGGTGGAGATCGGCGACCCGTCGGGGCGGATGACGCCCGAGGGCATCGGCGAAATCGTCGAGCGCGCCGCCCAGCTCGCCGGACTCGCCGCACCCCCGCACGATCTCCTGCCCGACCTCCCGGCCCGCTTCACCAGCCACTCCCTACGACGGGGCTTCGCGAAGGAGGCCCGAGACCGGGGCGCCGACATGATCGCCGTGTGCCGCGAAGGCGGATGGGTGGACGGCTCCAAGGCAGTGGCCAACTACTTCGACGAGGACGGGATTTGGGACGAGGCCAACCCCCGCTACCGCATGGGCCTGTAGCCGGCCGGACCGGCGGCACGACGGCCAAGATCGCAAAAACGTGGGTTAAGGGCGCCCGCCCAGGTCAGCGGCCGGAAACCGACCGCAGAGATGCGGGTTAAAGGCCGCTCTTCCAGTGGCGGCGGCCCGACGGCCAAGATCGCGGAAACGTGCGTTAAGGCGGTCGCCTGGCCCACGGCGCGACGCTCCAGCTTGCCGCACATCTGTAGGTATAGATGTAACACCCCAGGTCAGCGCGCCGGAGCCCGATTCGGGCCCATCCGGGGCCCGCTGGCGCCCCGTCAGTACGATGAGCGCCATGTCCACCCCGCGCCGCCGACGACTCGGCCACGGCCCCCAGCCCCAGGCCGCCGAACCCGCGGCCGCCGTCACGGCCAGCCGTGACCGCGTACGGGCCGCCGAGGCCGACCGCCGCGACGGCCCCCGCCCCAGGGTCCGGCTCCTGGACGAGCTGGCCGAGCTCCGCGAGCGCGGCACACTCGGCACGCAGGCCACCAGGTAGGCCGCCGGCCCCGGGCCGTCCCCCGATCCGGCGAACGGCCGCGCCTCCGGCGCGAGTTGGCCCCGGCGGGGCGCGGGGACTGCTACCGTCGCAGACGCCGGACCGCCATCCGCCCGGACCCCTCCGGAGTCGGCCCCGGCGACCGCCGGACGGGATAGCGCCCCGCCCCGGCGACCGTCACAGCCCCGGCCGTGACGCAGCACCACCTCCACACCGCGACAACTCCATACCGCGCCCTAGGGCCCCCTCCGATTTGGTTACGGAGGGGGCCCTAGGGCGTTTTCGCAGGTCAGTGCATGTCACGGCAAGCCGTGACACCCCTCAAATTGGTTTAGTTTAGTTTCGTCATTAGGTTTAGTTTGGTTTGGTTTTTGGGTACGATACTAAACGTAAGGCGGCACGGGAGAGGCGAGAGAGGGAAACGGGAATGCTGCAGACCGGCGCACGGCACCAGATGACGGAACTCCCCCCGGCCCACGGCCTGTTGCTGCCGCGGGGCCTGTCGATCGAGCTCGCCTCCCAGATCCGCGGAGACCGCTGGGCCGTGGACTGCACCCGGTGCACCGGCAACCCCATCCGCGTCAGCCGCGACTACGACGACCACGGCGAGGCGTACCTGGCCGCGCTGGAGCACTACGAGGAGCGCCACCGCCTCGCCGACGACCTCCCGACGGCCGAGGAAATCGAGCAGGCCGCCGCACACGGCCTCTCCAGCGCACAGGACACCGTGCTCCGCTGGGCCAAGGACGACAAGCTGCGCGAGTTCGACGACGGTTTCTGGGGCCTGGACGTGGTCTCGGACCGGTGGGACGTCAATAAGCGGGTCGCCCGCGGCCGCGTCATCGCGTTGTGGCTCGCCGGCTACCTCGCCGTCTATGCCGCCGGCCCCCGCGCCCGGCGCTTTGCTCTGACGGACCAGGGCCGGACCGCGCTGGCGCTGTGCCGCCGCGCCCGCCGCGCAGGCGTGCTCGAATGGGCCGCCGCCGACAACACCTTTGGCCTCACCGCCGCAGACCGGCGCCGCTACCCGCTGATGAGCGAAGGCCGCCAGTTCAAGGGCGAGGAGCCCGCCCAGCCGGCGCCCGCCGAGGACGACATCAGCACCCCCGCAGCCGCGCAGGAGCCGCCCGCCGCCGAGAACGTCACACCCGAGGATGTGACGGCATCCGCCGAGCCGGAGTCCACCGTGGCCGCGAAGACCGCGAGGCCGGCCGTTGCCACCCCCAACTCCCCGTCCACCGCTGCAGACAGCGTCACACCCGACGCGGTGACGGTGGCGGACGCTGAGCCCGCCGAGGACGAGACGGCCGCGTTCGCTGCGGCGCGGATCAAGGAGATCCGCCGCTCCGTGGACGAGCAGGCCCAGCTGTTCCCCGTCGAGGCCGTGCACACCCGTCGCGTACGGCAGCGCCGCCCACCCCGCCGCCCGGCCGCCGAGCGCTTCCCCGTCGGCACCACCCACGTCACCATCCCGCGGGACCGCCTCGATCCGGAACTGGCCCGGATCCTCGCCCCGGCCGCCAGCGTCACGCCCGGCGCCGACGAGCCCACCAAGCGCACCGCGGTCCGCCAGGGCCCTGCTCCGACCGTGACAGGCGCCGCGGCCGCCGTCGCGCCCACGCTCGCCGAGGTCACGGCAGGCGAGCAATTGGCCATCAGCGCCGCGGGCCCCGGCATCATCGGGCCGGGGACCCGGATCGAGTACGTGGACCAGAGCCGCCGCTACCGCCGCAAGCACGGCCACAGCGGGGAGATCGTGTCGATCGGCCGCCGGTGCGTGTCCTGGCGCCCGCGCGGCTCCCGTCGCATCCTGCGGACGCCGCTGGCGGAGATGCGCGTGGACTACTGCGCACACGAGGTGATCGCCCTGAACCAGTTCGACCCGTCGCGCTATCGCTACTGGATCTATTGGACGCTCGCCGACCACCTGCGCTTCGGCCGCGGCGAGCACCCCGCCGCCCCGGCCCGCACGGCGCCCGCCAGGACGCCCGAGGAGCCCCGCCCGGCCGTGCAGCTCACCCTGTTCCCCGCCGGGCCCGAGGACGCCCCTCAGCGGCCTGCAGGGGCCCTTGCCGGGCCGCTGGTGGTCATCCCGTGCTCCGCGGGCAAGCTGGGCCGCCCGGCGCCCGCCGGCGAGCTCTACACCGGCAGCTACCACGCCGCGTGCCGCCGGGCCGCCGACGCGCTCACCGCCCAGGGCGGCACCGTGCTCATCCTCAGCGCCCGGTACGGGCTGGTGACACCGAATCAGGTGATCGCGCCGTACGACGTGCGGATGGGCGAGCCCGGGTGCATCACCGTCGCTGAGCTCCGCGACCAGGCCGCCCGCCTGGGCCTTGCCGACACCGCTACCGTGACGATCCTCGCCGGAGCCGCCTACGCGGCCGCCGCGCGGGCCGTCTGGCCCCACGCTCAGACCCCGCTCGCCGGCAGCCGCGGTATCGGCGAGCATCGCGCCCGACTCGCCACCCTCACCCGCCCGCAGCTCGCTACCGCGGCATGACCGCCGCCCGCCCCACCGCCGCTGACTACCGACCCAGGAGCCCCCAGATCATGACCGAGCAGACCACCCAGGCCACGGCGGACGAGACCACCTGCCGCTACCCCGGATGCTGCGAACCACCGGCGAAGTCCCAGGGACCAGGACGGCCGTCAGGATTCTGCAGCAACCCGGCCCACACCAAAGCGAGCGCGTTCAAGGAACGGCAGCGACTCAAGAAGCTGTCAGCCGAGGCCACCGGCGAGCCCGTGACCGAGGACACCGGCCGCCCCGTGACGCTGTCCGAGCGCCGCACCCGCGATCTGCTGCCCACCGTCCAGTCCCTCGCCGTGCAGCTGCAAGAGCAGTTCGGGCAGATCGCCGAGCAGCTGAGCACCCTCAGCGACCCCGGCGCGGCCGCCGCCCAGATCGAAACCGTCCAGACCGAGGCCGCCGAGAAAATCGCGCATGCCGCAGCGGAGAAGGCCAAGGCCATGGCACGGGCCGATGAGGCCGAGGCGGAGAAGGAAGAAGCCGAGGCCGCCGCCAACGAGGCCATCGCCCAAGCCCAGCAGGATCACGACGCAGCCGAGCAGGCCCGTGGCGAGGCCGCCACCTTCCGCGCCGAGCTGGAAGAGCTGCGGGAGGACACCACCGTCCGCATTACGGCGATCGAGGCCACAGCCACCCGGCGCATCGAGCAGGCCCAGGCCACGACTGAGCAGGAGACCGCACGCATCCAGGCCGAGGCTGCCGAGCAGATCCGGCAGGCGCGCGAAGCCGCTCAGCAGCACGCAGACGAGCAGATCGCCGAGGCCAGGGAGAAGGCCCGGCAGGCCGAGGACCAGGCCCAGGAGAAGCTGGACCAGGCCAAGGCCATCGAGCGCGGCGCAGAGCAGGCGCTCGCGACCATGCGCCAGAAACTCACGGACGCGGAGGCAGCAAAGGCCATCGCCGAGCAGCGCGCCGAGCAGCTCCAGGACGACCACGAGCGGATCGCACGCGAGCGCACGGAGGAGCGCGAACGCTGGGCGGAAGACCTCAATGCCGCCCGCACGCTCGGCAAGAACGAGACCAAGCGTGCGGATGACACCGCCACCCGCGAGGCAAACGCGCTCCGGCGCGAGACGACGGCGCTGGAACTGGTGGAGCAGCTGCGTACCCAGCTCGCCGAGCTAGCCAACACCGAGAAGCAGCCCACAAAAGCCACGACGGAGTAAGCCAACTGCGCGGGGGCCAGCCCCCGCACCCCCGCCAGCGCCGAGGGCGCGCTGGACCGCCCACCCCAGGGGGCGCCGCCCCCTGGACCCCCGGCAAGAACCCCGCGGCTGAGCTCGCTTCGCGTGCGGCACCGTACTCGGCCGCGGGCCGTGGACAGCAACACCGGCGCGGAGTCTCGGGTGGTGACGGCCGTGACGAGGAAAAGCCGAGGCGGAGGGGTTGCTCCCGGCGGGGGTGCAGGTGGCATACGCGCGCCAGCCCATACGGCCGCCCGCATCGTCGTGGCGTGCGGTCTATGGCTGAGGACGAGTCAGCGCAGTAAGAGTGATCCCCGTTGTCGTCAGCAGCACTCCGGCGGCACGGCCGCAGCGGCCATGGCGGGCGGTTTACATGGCCCGTGACCGGCCGTCTGCAGACCGGTCACGGTGCCGACGAGGAGGCCAGCTACGGGAGAGGGATTGGAGCTGTGCCGGTTGTCGGCCGCCGTCACTCCTCCCACAGCGTGAGCTGAGCATCCGACCGCCCGGGATCGAGGGGGAGCTCCTGCTGCCGCGATGGCGCCGGACCCGCCGAGCGCTCCGGGCGGCTCGCCGCCGTCCCGGCGGAACGTCCGGCCACCCCACCGGACGACCTAACGGAACCAGTCGGTGGACCCGTTAGGTCGTCCGGCTGGAAGAGGCGCCCGTGCTCGCCGTAGGGGTCACCGGCCAGCTGAGCCGCCGTCACCACCGCGGCGAGCGCGTCCGGATCGTACACGCCGTCTGCCACCGCCTCCAGGACCGCCGTACGGATCGCGAGGGCCGCCCGATAGGTGCCGCGGCGGTCAGCCTTGCCGACCCGCCCCATGTGCGTGATCCGATCGCGGCGACTCGCGTCGAGGAGATTCTCCGACTGGTCACCCAGCAGCAGGCACTGCGGCCGCGCGCAGATGGATCGGTCACATTCGTGGCGCACCACACACGAGGCCGGTATGGGGCCGTAGTGAGCCGCCCACATCCACCGTGACGGCCGCACCACTTCCGACCGCGTCTCCTTGACCCGCGGAGGTGCCCAGAATCTGCCGTATCCGTCATCGGCCAGTGCCCCCACGTAGATCCAGCAGTGGGACGTGACCACCAGTCGCGGCCGCATCCGGGCCCACTCGTCCGCATCCGCCCGCGGAGGCCGGTCAGCCGGCGGGCGGACCGCTTCGGGAACCGTGGGCATGGTTTACACGCTTGCGTCCGCGCGCTCCGGCACGGACTGACCCGGCACACTGCCACTTGCGCCCGGCGCAGAGTTGGACGAGTCCGAGCTCAGCTCAGGCTCTTCCGTCTGCTCTGTGCTGTCGCTGGCAGCTGCGAGCTTCACGTACGCCGCCACTTCCTTCGTCTCCAGGCCGAAGACCATCGCGGCGCGGTCGGCGCCGTAGGAGGCCACGAAGTCCGCGACGTGCCGCGCTGTCGCACTCCGGGCCGTTTCCTCCGCCTCCAGCAGCTTGTCGAAGGCAGTGAGCGCCTTGAGTTCGTTCTTCTGCTGTTCCCGGAGCTCCTGGCGACGCTGCTGAAGGCGATTGTTTCGCTGTGAGGTCATGGGGCTCATGGTAGAGGCGAATCGCCGTCGTCCGGCAGGGGTTTCCCGGCACCTCACTCCGCCGCCACACACCGGCCGCGTGCATCGCGCGGCCGCGATCCGGCCGGCAGCGCCAGTTGCTCGCCCTAACGGGACCACTTCCGCCTCCGGGCGGGGGGGGGGGGGGGGGGGGGGGGGGGGGGGG
>NZ_JBSIBZ010000157.1:0-10450 GCF_058245575.1 Streptomyces sp. UF-297
CATCGAGCCCGCCGCCGCGGCGGCGGCCGCCCGCGCCACCCAGGGGCACATCGGCCGGGCCCGCCGCCTGGCCACCGACGAGCGGGCCCGCGCCCGCCGGGCCGCCGTCCTCAAGCTCCCGATGCGCATCGACGACATCGGCGGCTGCCTCAAGGCCGCCCAGGAGCTGATCGACGCCGCGTCGGAGGACGCCAAGCAGGTCGCCGAGGAGATCGACACCAAGGAGACCGAGGAGCTGCGGGCCGCGCTCGGCGCCGCAGCGGGCACGGGCGGCCGGCTGCCGCGCGGCACCGCGGGTGTGATGAAGGAGCTGGCGGACAAGCAGAAGCGCCGCTCCACGCGCACCCAGCGCGACAGCCTGGACCTGGCCCTGACCGACCTCACCGGCTTCTACCGCGACGTCCTGGCCATCCAGCTGGGCTCCGGCGCGGAGCTGGCCAACGCCGAGGTCGAGGACGGCCTGCGCCGTATCGCCTCCTCCTCCACCGCCGAGCGCACCCTGCGCCGCATCGAGGCGGTCCTGGCCTGCCGCCGCGCCCTGGACCGCAATGTGGCACCGCTGCTGGCGGTGGAGGCGATGACGATGGCGCTGCGGGCGGGCTGAGGGGGGCGGCTTATCGGGGGGCTGGGGGAGAGGCGTCGGCGGGAGGGCGTCGGCGTATGGGCTGAGAGAGGCGTCCGCGGAGGGCCGGGGAGAGCGTCGGCGTACGGGCTGAGAAAGGTGCTCGCGGGTGGGCCGGGGAGGCGTCCGCGGGTGGGCCGGGGAGGCGTCTGTGTGCAGGCCCCTCACTCGTACGAGCGCACTCGGCCGTACACGCACCGCGTCCGCACGGATACGCTCCGAGAACCGCCGTACGCCCGTCCGTACCAGGGACCGAGTGACCGAGGGACCGCCCATGGACACCAGCCGTCTGTTCCGCACCACCGGTACCGTCCTCGCGGCCGCCGGGCTGCTCATCTCCGGTTGCTCCTCGGGGAGTTCCTCGCCCGAGGCATCGGCGAGCGCGCAGCGGACGAGTGCCGGGACCGGCGCGAGTGCCGGGTCCGGCTCCGGTGAGCGGGCGGGGCAGGGTGCGTCCGACACCCTCAAGCCGCTGCCGGTCGCCGTACCCGCCTCCCTGCGCCCGTACTACGACCAGAAACTCGCCTGGCGCGAGTGCGGGGTGGCCGGCTTCGAGTGCGCCACGATGAAGGCGCCCCTGGACTACGCGGCGCCCGGCCCCGGCACCGACCTCAAGCTGGCCGTGGCCCGCAAGAAGGCCACCGGGCCCGGCAGCCGGATCGGCTCGCTGATGGTCAACCCGGGCGGCCCCGGCGGCTCGGCGATCGACTACCTCCAGCAGTACGCGCCCCAGCCCCCGGCGGTCCGCGCGCGCTACGACATGGTGGCCATGGATCCCCGCGGCGTGGCCCGCAGCGAGCCGGTGCAGTGCCTGACCGGCAAGCAGATGGACGCCTTCACCCAGCTCGACCAGACCCCGGACACGGCGGCCGAGGTCGACCGACTCACCACCGCCTACAAGGACTTCGCGCAGGCCTGCCGCAGCCGCTCCCCCCACTCCGGCAAGCTCCTCTCGCACGTCTCCACCGTCGAGGCCGCCCGCGACATGGACGTGCTGCGCGCCGTCCTGGGCGACGAGAAGCTCACCTACACCGGTGCCTCCTACGGCACCTTCCTGGGCGCGACGTACGCGGGCCTCTTCCCCTCCCGCACCGGCCGTCTCGTCCTCGACGGCGCGATGGACCCCTCCCTGTCCGCGCGCACCCTCAACCGCGACCAGACCGCCGGCTTCGACACCGCCTTCACCGCTTTCGCCAAGGACTGCGTGGCCCGGCGCGACTGCCCGCTGGGCACCAAGGGCACGCAGGACGCCGCCGAGCGCCTCGCGGACCTCTTCTCCGACCTGGACGCCCGCCCCATCGGCACCGGGGAGCCGCGCAAACTCACCGAGTCGCTGGCCACCACGGGCGTGATCGCCGCCATGTACGACGAGGCGGCCTGGCCCCTGCTGCGCGATTACCTCGCCCAGGCCCAGGACGGCGACGGCCGCGGCCTGCTCTCCCTCTCCGACAGCTACTACGAGCGCTCCCCGGACGGCACCTACGCCAACCAGATGTTCGCCAACCCCGCCGTCAACTGCCTCGACCTGCCCCCGGCCTTCTCCGGCCCCGCAGGGGTGCGCTCCGCCCTGCCCGCCTTCCGCAAGGCCTCCCCGGTCTTCGGCGACAACTTCGCCTGGGCCTCCCTGAACTGCGCGTACTGGCCGGTCGAGCCCACCGGCGGGCCGCACCGCATCGAGGCCAGGGGCGCCGCCCCGATCCTCGTCGTGGGCACCACCCGCGACCCCGCCACCCCCTACCCCTGGGCCCGCGCCCTGGCCTCCCAGCTCACCTCCGCCACCCTCCTGACCTACGAGGGCGACGGCCACACCGCCTACGGCCGCGGCAACGACTGCATCGACACCGCGGTCAACACCTACCTCCTGGAGGGCACACCTCCCGCCAAGGACAAGCGCTGCTCTTGATCACTTCCGGCCCCCTCCTGACCGGCCAGGAAACCGGTTTATGACCACCCCGAAGTGATGTGTAGACTGGGCCGCGCACCACGCCGCCTTAGCTCAGTCGGCCAGAGCGACGCACTCGTAATGCGTAGGTCAGGGGTTCGACTCCCCTAGGCGGCTCCAGTGAAAGCCCAGTTCAGACACTGTCTGAGCTGGGCTTTTTGGTTCGTGTGAGGGGGAGAGGGGCCATGGCGGGGCTGGTTACGGTCATGACGGCGGTGCATGGGGTGGGGGCTGGGTATCTGGCGGAGGCGTATGCGTCGTTGGTGGGGCAGGAGATGCCGGAGGGGTGGGGGTGGCAGTGGGTGATTCAGGAGGATGGGGAGGGGGGTGAGGTTGCGCCGTATGTGCCGGAGGATGCGCGGGTCAGTTTTGGGCAGGGGCGGCGGGCGGGGGCCGCTGTGGCCCGGACGCTCGCGCTGTCGCGGGCCGAGGGGGAGTTCGTGCGGGTGCTGGACGCCGATGACATGCTCGCGCCCGGGGCGCTGGCGCGGGATGTGCGGGCGCTGAGCGCTGATGCGTCGGTGGGGTGGGCCACGTCGCGGGCGCTCGATCTGCTGCCGGACGGCTCGACGGTGGGCTTCGAGGGGGATCCGGTGGAAGGGGTCATCGAGCGGGGGGCCGTGCTGGAGTACTGGAAGGAGCACGGTTTTCGCGCGCAGGTGCACCCGGCCAGTCTGTGTGTGCGGCGGGAACTGCTGCTGGCGCTCGGGGGGTGGATGGCGCTGCCGGCGTCGGAGGACACCGGGCTGCTGATGGCGTTGAACGCGGTGAGCCGGGGGTGGTTCTCGGCACAGACCGGGCTGCTGTACCGGAAGTGGCCGGGGCAGGTCACCAGTCAGGCGGCGCACGGGGACGAGGGCGAGCGGCGGGCCCGTTTCGGTGTGGTCGAGGCGCGGGCCCGTGCGCTGGCGGCGATGGGGGGCTGGCGGTACGGCGGGGAGTGAGGCCCGGCGTCGGTCAGGGGAGGGTTTCGGCGTCGGTGCGGGAGAAGACGAGTTCGCTTTCCTCGGTGACGGGGTGGCGCCAGCGGACGGGGAGTTGGGGCGGATTGCTCAGGGCCGCGGGGTAGCTGGTGGCGGCGTAGTCATTGGTGAGGCGGTAGGGGTGGAAGCCGTGTTGGGCCAGGGTGTCGAGCAATTCGGTGACGGAATGGCCGAGTTCCGCCATGCGGTCGGGGGCTACCTCGATGGCCAGTTCCGCGTCGGGGCGGAGCCGGCCGAGGAGGGGGGCCAGGCCGCGTATGACGGCTCCCTCCGCGCCTTCCACGTCGATTTTGATGATGCGGGCCGTGGCGATGTCCTGCGGGGGGACGACATCGGGCAGGGGGCGGGCGGTCGTCTCGAAGGTGGATTCCGCTACGCCCTCGTACGGGACGATGCTGTTCGCGCCCATGTTGCGGGAGCTGGCGAGAATGAAACGGACCTGCTCCTCGCGGTCGGAGACGGCCGCGTTGACGGCGTGGATATTGGCGCAGTTGTTGATGCGCGCCTGGTTGAGCAGGCGCCGGTGGAATGTCGGTGAGGCCTCGATGGCGATGACTTTTCCGGTCGGGCCGACCAGGCGTGAGGCGAGGACGCTGTCGTAGCCGATGTTGGCGCCGACGTCTATGAAGACATCGCCGGGCCTCAGGCGGCGCTGGAGCCAGTGGGTCAGATGCGGTTCCCAGATCCCGAAGAGGTAGAGGTAGCGCTGGATGAGGTCCTGGGTGTCGACGAGGTAGGACGCGCCGAAGCGGGAGCGGACCCTGCGGCGCCGCGGGTTCTCGCGCAGCCCGGCGTTCAGGAAGCGCTCGACCAGGGCTGCCTTGCCGAGGGACCCGGGCGCGTACCGCACGTACCAGCGGGAGAGATCGAGGGTGAACTCCGTCAGGGCGCAGGACACGGCGGCTCCAAGGGCTTGATCCAGTCTCGGCGGATCCACCCTACGAGCGGCCGGTGGGAGCGGTGCAGGCGGTCTCGCCCTACTTGTCGAAATCCAGTTCCAGCATGCGGATCGCGTTGCCGCGCAGGATTTTGTACGCGACCTCGGGGGTGAGGCCGGCGATGTGGTCGGCGGCGACCTGTTTGGTGTGCGGCCAGGTCGAGTCGACGTGGGGGTAGTCGGTCTCGAAGGTGGCATTCTCCACGCCGACCACGTCCAGGGAGTTGACGCCGTGCCGGTCGCGGAAGAAGCAGCAGAAGATCTGGCGGTAGTAGTACGTGGAGGGCGGTTCGGGGATGAGGTCGCGTACGCCGCCCCACGCGCGGTGCTCCTCCCAGACGTCGTCCGCGCGCTCCAGCGCGTAGGGAATCCAGCCCATCTGGCCTTCGGCGTAAGCGAGTTTGAGGCGGGGGAATTTCACCAGGACGCCGCTGAAGAGGAAATCCATCATGGACGCCATGGCGTTGTTGAAGGACAGGGACGCCTCGACGGCGGGCGGCGCGTCGGGGGAGGCGGCCGGCATTTGCGAGGACGAGCCGATGTGCATGCACACGACGGTGCCGGTCGCCTCGCACTCGGCGAAGAACGGGTCCCAGTAGCCGGAGTGGATGCTGGGCAGGCCGAGGTGGGTGGGGATTTCGCTGAAGGTGACCGCGCGGACGCCGCGGGCGGCATTGCGGCGGATTTCCTGCACGGCGAGCTGTACGTCCCACAGCGGAATGAGGCAGAGCGGGATCAGGCGGCCGCCGCTGTCCCCGCACCATTCCTCGACCATCCAGTCGTTGTAGGCCCGTACGCAGGCCAGGCCGACCTCCAGGTCGCTCGCCTCGGCGAAGGTCTGGCCGCAGAAACGGGGGAAGGTCGGAAAGCACAGGGAGGCCTCGACGTGATTGGACTCCATGTCCAGCACCCGCGCCTTCGGGTCCCAGCAGCCCTTGCGCATCTGCTCGCGGGTGATGCCTTCCAGGGTCATCTCGTCGCGGGAGAAGCCGACGGCGGCAATGATGCGTTTGTACGGGAACAGATTCCCCTCGTACTCCCACCAGTCCGTGAGCGGGCCGTCGGGGTGGGTGGTGAACCGGTACTTGCCCGCGACCCGTTCGAGGTCGCCGATCCCGGCGGTGAAGGGCTTGGGGCCGCGCTCGCGGTACTTCGCCGGCAGCCAGGTCTCGAAGAGGTGCGCGGGCTCGATCACATGATCGTCCACGCTGATGACCTTGGGTATCTCGGTGGTGCCGACCGCCTCGCTGATCATGGGCCCTCCCCGGAACGTCGACCGGACCGTGCGCCGCCCAGTTTCTGACGGCTCGTCAGATGGAGGGTATAGAGGGCTCCTTCGCGCGACAAGGGGCGTGGAGCTCTGGCCTGTTGCGGTCCGCCGTGCCACCCTTCCGCACGCGTGACGGAACGGGCCGCACCGTCCTCGGACGGAGACAGGAGAGGGAAATGAGTGAGGTCGACCTGCGGGAGAAGCACCTCGCGCGGGCCCGGAGCGCCGCCTTCCGGGCCGCGGCCACCTGCCACTACATCAGGCGGCGCGGCGCCGAGGACAAGCGCGAGGAGAACGAGGCGGCGCAGATGCTCTGGAAGGCCGAGCACGCCGCGCGGGTCGCCGCCCAGGCCCTGGCCGTACTCGCCGAGAGCGCCCCCGCCCCTGCGGCGGATTCCCGGTGCGCGCGCAACGCCGCGGCCTCCGCCGCGCAGGCGGCCCAGATGGGGATGCGGTGGGACGGGGAGGGCGAGCGCGCCGCTGCCGCCTGCCATATGGCCGTACGGGCCTCGCAGTCCGCCGCCGCTGCCGCGGCGGCCGGCGCCGAGGGGGAGGACGCCGCGCTGAACGCCCGGGCCGACGCGGACGAGGAGGCCGCGCTCGTCGCCGCGCAGGAGGCGGGGTGGGTGGAGCCGGGACGGCAACTGCCCGAGATCTCCGCCGGGTTGAGGAGTGCGGATCTGATGGCGATGCTGCACCTGTGATGCGCGGGGTCGCGGGAGTCGGTCCGGATCTGTGACGCGTGGGGTCGCGGGAGTCGGTCCGGATCTGTGATGCGCGGGGTCGCGGGAGTCGGTCCGGTGTCGGTGGATCAGTGCGTGGCGGGGTTCGGCAGGTCGTCGAGGTCGACGATGGGGGAGAGGGCGCCCCGCAGGGCGCCCAGGCAGATGTCGCGGAGTTCGGTGCGAGTGAAGGGCTCGCTCGTCAGCCAGGTCACGCACAGGGTGCGGACGAAGACGAGCCAGCTCATGACCGTGGCCGAGGCCATGTCGCGGCGGGCCGGGTCCAGGGCGACGGCGTCGAGCAGGCGGCGGCGCAGCTCGGCCAGTTCGTCGCTGATGATGGTCTGGACGACGGGGTCGCCCACCAGGCCGCGGTTGGCCGCGAGGACCGTGTGGCGGTTGGCGGCGAAGTAGTCGATGTGGACGTCGAGTCCGGCGGAGATCTGCTCCAGCAAGGGGCCTTCGGGGGCGAAGTCCGTGGTGGCCAGCAGCTGGTCCGCGGCCTGCTGGTAGATCGCGGCGAACAGGTCGCGCTTGGTGGGGAAGTGGCGGTAGAGCAGGGCGCGGGAGACGCCGGCGTGCTCGGCCACCTCCTCCATGAGGACGTCGTCGTACGGCTTCGCCGCGAACAGCTTGGCGCCGACGTCGAGCAGCTGCGCCCGGCGGTCGGCGGGGGTGAGTCTGCGGCGGGTGGTCATGTCCCTCAGGTTAGTTGACACGTGTGCAGCAGCCGCCCTAGCGTCTACTTAGTAGACGAGTGTCTACTAGCGGTCAGGGGGGTGAGGGCATGGCGAGGCTGTTGAGGTGGCTGGTGCTGCTCATGGGGGTCGCCTGTGTGGCGATCGGCGCCTACCACCTCGTACTGGGCATCGCTTCGGTGCCCGGCGAGGGCTCGGCCGGCGCGACCGTGGACAGCCGGGAGCGCTTCTACAACGCGATCTTCCTCGGGTACGGCCTGGCGTGGCTCTGGGCGTGGCGGCAGTCGCCGATCCCGTCGCGCGCGGTGCGGTGGCTGGCCGGGATCTTCCTGCTCGGCGGCATCGGGCGGCTGCTGTCGGTGGCCGCGCACGGCTGGCCGCACTGGTTCCAGATTCCGCTGACGGTGCTCGAAGTCGCTTTGCCGCCGGTGTACTTCTGGCTGGCGACGGCGGAGGAGAAGGCGCTGAGGACGGTGGGTCCGGCCGGGGCGGGGGCGGGGGCGCGGGCCGGGGGTGCCGCGCGTCCGGCGCCGCCGGAGGGCTGAGCGCCGCCGGGGAGTTCTGCGGGCCCCCGGTCGTACGCGGGCGGTGCTCTCCTCGGGTGCTCTGCGGGCGGCGTGCACCCCCGCATGGCCTCATTTGTGAGTGAAGGCGGGTGAAACCGGCAACAGGTGTGGAAGTTGTCGCGGTACGCGGCTGCGGTCGAGCGCCCGGGAGGCCCAGGATGTTTCGGAGATCGAGCCGTATCGCCGCCGCGGGGGGCGCCGTACTGATCGCGGTCGTGGTGTCCCTGCACGCGGACGCGACGGGGGCGGCGACGTCGTCGGGGCCGGTGGGAGAGGGGGCCGCGCCGGGGTCGGTGCGGATGGCCGGGATGGCGGTGGGCTCCCCGCCGTCCGCGGTGGCCTCGCCGCCGCCGGTTCAGGCTTCGCCACGGGTGACGGCTTCGCCACGGGTGACGGCTTCGCCGCGGGTGGCGGCTCCGCCGTCGGTGAAGGCCCCGGCGCGGGTTCAGGACCCGCCGCCGGTGAAGGCTTCGCCGCGGGTGGCCGGTGGGCCGGGCGGGCGGGACGCGGAGGCCGGACGGGACGTCGTACCCCGGCCCCGGCTGATCGCCCACCGGGGCGATGCGCGTTCGGCGCCGGAGAACACCCTGGCCGCCGTGGACGCGGCGCACCGGCGCGGGATGCGGTGGGTCGAGAACGACGTGCAGCGCACCCGGGACGGGCAGTTGGTGGTGGTGCACGACGCGAGCCTGGCGCGGACCACCGACGCGGAGCGGGTGTTCCCGGGGCGGGCGCCGTGGCGGGTCGGGGACTTCACGGCGCGCGAGATCGCCCGGCTGGACGCCGGAAGCTGGTTCGCGCCGCGCTTCGCCGGGGAGCGGGTGCCGACGCTGCGCGGCTATCTGCAGCGCGTCGAGCGCAACCGGCAGAGCCTGCTGCTGGAGATCAAGAAGCCCGACCTGTACCCGGGGATCGCGGCCCAGGTGGTCCGCGAGCTGGCGGCCGCCGGGTGGCTGGACCGGGCGCATGTGGCGGGCCGGCTGGTCGTGCAGAGCTTCGGCGCCGACTGCGTACGCGCGGTGCACCGCATGGCGCCGACGGTGCGCACGGGCTTCCTGGGGCGGCCGCCGGTGTCCCTGCTGCCGGTGTACGCGCGCTTCGTCGACCAGATCAACCCCCCGCTGCGCGGCCTGAGTCCGTGGTACGTGGCGCAGGTGCACCGGCTGCGCGGGGTGCACGGCAGGCCGCTGGAGGTCTACGCGTGGGGGCTGCCGGAGCGGGCGGCGGCGCACAGCGCGTACGGGCGCGGGGTGGACGGGGTCATCGACTGACCTGGCGGGGCATCGGCTGATCTGGCGGGGTCATGGGCTGATCTGGCGGGGGCGTCGGCTGAACTGCGCGGCCGGGCAGGGGCTGAGCGGTCGGGCGGAGGCTGAGCGGCCGGGCGGGGGTGTGGCGCCCGTGACAGGATGGACGGCCGTGACGATTCGGGTGCTGGTCGCGGACGACCAAGAGATGGTGCGCCGGGGGCTGCGGCGCATCCTGGAGAGCCAGCCGGACATCGAGGTGGTCGGCGAGGCCGCCGACGGGGTGGCGGCGCTGGAGGCGGCGCGGGCGCTGCGGCCCGATGTGGCGCTGGTGGACATCCGGATGCCGCGGATGGACGGCCTGGAGGTCACCCGGCAGCTGGCCGGGCCCGGCGCTCAGCCGGCGGTGCGGGTGGTGGTCGTGACCACCTTCGACCTGGACGAGTACGTGTACCCGGCGCTGCGCCACGGGGCCTGCGGCTTCCTGCTGAAGCGGTCCGGGCCCGCGTTGCTGGTGGAGGCGGTGCGGGCGGCGGTGGCCGGGGACACCCTGATCAGTCCCTCGATCACGGTGCGGCTGTTGCGGCATGTGACGGGGGATTCGTACGAGTCGGGAGCCGCGTCTGCCGGGCCTGGTGTGCCCGCCCCGTCCGTCGCGTCCCGGCGTGCGCCCCGTGCCCGGGCCGCCGTGCCGCAGCCGCTGGAGGCGCTGACCGAGCGCGAGCGGGAGATCGCGGGGCAGGTCGCCGAGGGCAAGACCAATGCCGACATCGCCCGGGAGCTGTTCATATCGGCGGGCACCGTCAAGACCCATGTGGCCAGCATCCAGCGCAAGTTGGGGGTGCGGAACCGGGTGGGGATCGCGGTGCACGCCTGGGAGATGGGGTACGCGGCGGGGGAGAGGGCGTAGGGGTGCCGGGTTCGGCCGCAGGCGCGGAGGAGAGTGGAGCGGGGCGGGTGCCGGGGCGGCGGGTGGTGTGGGGCGCTGTGGCAGCGGGGCTGGTGCTGCTGCCTGTGGTGGCCCGGCCTGCGGCGCTGGCGGTGGCGGTGAGCGCGGCGCTGGCGGTGTTCGTCGCGGTGCTGCGGTGGCCGTGGGGGCGGGTGACGCTCGGCGCCGCGGCGGGCGCCGTCGTCGCCGTCGGGCTGGCCGCGGACGTGCTGTACCGGGGGCCGCAGGACCTCGCCACGCTGTGGACCGCGTGCGAGTATCCGGCGCTGCTGGTGCTGGTCGGGCGGGTCGTACGGCGGGAAGCGGACCGGGTGGCCGCCGTGGTGGGGACGCTCGCGGTCGCGGCGGTGGTGCTGCTGCCGCTGCGCTTCGCCTTTGCCGAACCCCGGCCCCGGACGGGCGCGGTGGCGCTGCTCTGCTCGATGTCGCTGTTCCCCGCCGTGTGCGCGGCCGGCATCGCGCTGTATCTGCGGTCGCTGGACAACCGGCGGGGGGGGGGGGGGGGGGTGGGGGG
>NZ_JBSIBZ010000158.1:0-10250 GCF_058245575.1 Streptomyces sp. UF-297
CCCGTGGCGGCGGCCCGGTCCCGGATCAGCGCAGCCGAGTTGCGGCGTACGCCTCGATGGCGGCCCGTTGGTAGGCGGCCAGGCCCGGTGCGATCGCCTCGTACACCGCGCGCCAGTGTTCGTTCTCCACACAGCAACGCCCGATCGCGCGGTACTCCTCGGCGGTGGCTGCCCGGCTCCGGGCCAGTGTCCGGTACTGGGTGTCGATCTCGGCCTGCACCGCGTCGGCGTCAGCGGGCAGGCCGGTGGCCAGCAGTTCCGCCAGCCGGATCATCTGTGCCGTGCGCTCGCGCTCGTCGGCCTCGCGCTCGGCCTCGCTCAACGCCAAGGTGTGCCGCTCGACGGCGTCGACCAGTTCCGGGAAACCGCGCAGGACCTTCATGCACTGGGCAGGCCGGATGCCCTCGAACAGGTTCTCCGGCCGGCTGATGTTGATCATGTCTGTGCCGTCCTTCCTGGACCGTTCCAGTTCGGTGATCGTGCGAAAGACGGTGCCGGCCAGGGCATCCAGCCGGTCGCGCTCGGCGAGCAGCCGACGGTGATGGCCCCGCAGGGCCTCCAGTTCATCGACCTGCGCGGCCAGGATCCGGCCGATGTCGGGCAGTCCCAGGCCCAGCGCCCGCAGCACGAGGATCTGCTGCAGCCGCAGCAACTGCCGCTCCTCGTAATAGCGGTGGCCGTTGGCCCCGATCCAGGCCGGCGGCAGCAGGCCGATCTCGTCGTAGTGCCGCAGCGTCCGGGCCGTCACACCCGACATCCGGGCGACCTCCGCGATCGGCCAGGCCATCGCCGCCTCCCCCACGTGTGCCTCACCGGGCCGGAAACTCCGGCCCTGCTCAGGACGGTAGAGGCTGCCGCTGCGGCAGCTTCAAGCCCAACTCTGAGCTCCTTACGCGCCGATCGGCAACTACACAGACGGCGAACACGATCGGCCTCCTTGCGCCCCGAGTGCCGCGCGAGGTGTGCGGCAGCAACTGCCCGTACCCGCGGGTGCTTACCGTTCTGGCTGCGAATCGAGGGACAGGCCGAATGACACCTCGGCACGGGTCTTCCCCTCACCCGCGCACACGAAGTGTGCGGGATCGACGGTCTTCAGGGCCACGACAGGCCGGGCAAGGCGCTGATGGGCGGCCTGCTCGCTGATGCCGAGCGCAGTGCCGATCTGGGCCCAGGAGCTGCCGCGCTGCTGGGCGGCGCCGACCGCGCGGATCCTCGCCGCCTCTCCGGCCGCCTCCAGACGGGCGACCGCGGTGAGCACAGCGAGCGGGCGCTGGTTGGCGAGCCCGCGCCAAGGCGCGCATCGCTCTTCTACCGGATGTCTGGGAGGAAGGGCCCTGCGGTCAGGGAATGGTGTGCAGTTTCTGCCTGCCGTCGGGGGTGATGGTGAATCGCCAGTCACTCCAGGCCGGCCACCCCGGTTCGGTCCAGGGCCGCGGTGCGCGCTGCTGGCGCAGCTTCATGAAGTAGACCTCTTCGATCAGGCCGCCTTCCGCGCCGCCGTATTCGTCTGGTCGCGCCCACGCCAGGACGTCGCCGCGGCACATGGGGGATGCCAGGGGGGCGAGGATCAGGCCGCCGGGCCGGACTTGCTGCAGCCAGGCGAGCGGGGTCTGCTGGACGGCTGCGGTCGAGACAGCAGGTCGTAGGGTGCCCGGTCCTGCCACCCCTGCTCGCCGTCCGCGCGTACCACCGTGATGGCTCCGTAGCCCAGGGCGGCGAGCTGCTCCTCGGCGCGGGCCGCGATGTCCTTCTGTGTCTCGATGGTGACCAGGTTCCGGGCGCCTATGCGGTGTGCGGTCAGGGCCGCGCTGTAGCCGGTGCCGGTGCCGATCTCCAGTACGCGGTCACCGGACCGGGGGTTGAGGTGGTGCAGCATCTCCACGACCACCGAGGAGCAGGAGATGGATGAGGTGAACTCGCCGCTTGTGGCGGGGCCGTCATCGATGCGTACGGCGCCGTCGGCGATCTGTGTGATCAGGGCGGCGTGCGGCCGGTAGACGGCCCGGAGCCACTGCCGGGGCCGCTCGGATCGGTCCAGGACCGGGTAGAAGCCGTCCACCCGTTTGTGCCACCACACCCGCTCGGGCACGAAGTGCTCACGCGGCACCGCAAGGTATGCCTCGTACAGCCTCTGGCGGCCGTCGTCGAAGTATCCGGACCGCTCGCCGAGCTCGTCCGCGCAGGCACGGCGCAGCACGGATGGGTCCACTTCGGCAGCGCCCACGTCAGTCGTCGTCGGGAAGGCCGGGGTCTTCGTCTCGGTGGCCGTTGCCGGTGTCGTCCTGGCCGCCGTCCTGGGTGTCGCCGTCCCCGCGTTGCGGAGGGTCCTTCTTGCTGCCGTTCGTGCGGTACATCGCAGCTCAACTCCCAGTACACAGCGGTTCGGTTCCGGTTCCCACCCGCAGTGGGGCGCGCGGCCGGCACCCCGCCAAGACGGGCCGTCCGGCCCAGTCCGGGCCGGAGCACGGTCCCCAGTGGCCGTGGACAGGAACCCCGGCCCGCCCGTCACCAGCAGGACCCGACTGACAGCTCCCAGACGAAGGCGCCGGAGGCGTAAGGCAGCGCCGCTTCGGCCAGTTCCCCTCCAGGGCCCTGGGGGACGTGGAGGAAGCGGGCGTGCAGCAGGTCGGGTTGCAGGCAGGCCGAGCTGATGGTGCCGAAGTCGCGCTCCGCGACGCTCACCTGGACCTTGGCCGGGTGCGGGGTCGGTGGTCGGGGTGCGCGTCAGCAGGACGTCGGCGTCCAGGAGGGCCAGGAGCGCGGGGTCGGTGCTGTCCACGATGGCCAGTACGGGAACGTGCAGTGTGCGCGCGACGGTGGGCTGGACCTGCGAGGCCTCCGGCAGGCGGTCGCCGGACAGCGGCAGACGGGCCGTGGGGGCGGCCTGGAGCCGGTCCACGACCATCAAGGCCAGATCTTCCACGTGCGGGGTGGTACCCGCGATGGCCTGGACAGTGACGTCGCTGCCGCCGACCACCACGACGCCCCGTCATCCAGCCGGCACCGAGGCGCGGATGCGGCGGTGGCTCAGAGGTCGAGCCGGGAGCGGTCGAGTCCCGCGGCGGAGCGTGAGATGAACGCCTTGCGGGGCGCGACGTCGTTGCCCATCAGGAGGTCGAAGACCTGCTCGGCGGCTTCCAGGTCGATGAGGTTGATGCGGCGCAGGGTGCGGCGCCGCGGGTCCATTGTTGTCCCCGCCAGCTGGTCGGCGTCCATCTCGCCGAGGCCCTTGTAGCGCTGGATGGAGTCCTTGTACCGCACTCCCGTGCTTCGGAACTCCGTGAGTGTGTCGCGCAGTTCGCGGTCGGAGTAGGTATAGACGTACTTGTCCTGGCCTTGCCTGGGCTGGACGAGCTCGATGCGGTGGAGCGGTGGCACCGCGGTGAAGACCCGGCCGGCCTCGACCATGGGCCGCATGTAACGGTGGAACAGGGTCAGCAGCAGGGTGCGGATGTGGGAGCCGTCCACGTCGGCGTCGGTCATCATGATGATCTTGCCGTAGCGGGCCTGGCCGAGGTCGAAGGTCCGGCCGGACCCGGCCCCTATGACCTGGATGATCGCGCCGCACTCGGCGTTCTTGAGCATGTCGGTCACCGAGGCCTTCTGGACGTTGAGGATCTTGCCGCGGATCGGCAGCAGCGCCTGGAACCCGGAGTTGCGCGCCAGCTTGGCGGTGCCCAGTGCGGAGTCGCCCTCGACGATGAACAGTTCGCTGCGCTCGACGTCGTCGCTGCGGCAGTCGGCGAGCTTGGCGGGCAGCGAGGAGGACTCCAGGGCGGTCTTGCGGCGCTGGGCGTCCTTGTGCTGACGGGCGGCGATACGCGTACGGGCCGCGGCTACGGCCTTGTTCATGACGGCGCGGGCCTGCTGGGCGGCGTCGCGCTGGGCGGAGGTCAGGAATGCCTTGAGTTCCTTGGCCACGACGGTGTGCACGATGCGGCGGGCCGCCGAGGTGCCGAGGATCTCCTTGGTCTGGCCCTCGAACTGCGGCTCGGCCAGGCGCGCGGTCACGATGGCCGTGAGACCTTCCAGGGCATCGTCCTTGGTGATGTCGTCCTCGGCGGCGCGCAGCAGCTTCTTGGCCCGCAGTACCTCGTTCATCGTCTTGGCTACTGCCTGCTCGAAGCCGGTGACGTGGGTGCCGCCCTTGGGGGTGGCGATGATGTTGACGAACGATCTGACGGTGGTGTCGTAGCCGGTGCCCCAGCGCATCGCGACGTCGATGCCGAGTTCCCGGGTGACCTCGGTGGGCGTCATCTGCCCGTGCTCGTCGAGCACCGGGACGGTTTCCTTGAAGCTGCCCTGCCCGCTGAAGCGCAGGACGTCGCAGATGCCTCTGTCGTCGGCCAGATACGCGCAGAACTCGCTGATGCCGCCGTCGAAGCGGAAGGCCTCTTCGCCCTTGCTGCCGTCTGCGCCGAGGCCGTACTCGTCGCGGACGACGATGGTCAACCCGGGCACCAGGAACGCGGTCTGGCGAGCGCGCTGGTGCAGCGTGTCCAACGAGAGCATGGCTCGCCTGAGGAAGATCTGGCGGTCGGCCCAGTAGCGCACGCGCGTGCCCGTACGCGACGCGGGAATCCTGGCCGTTCGGCGCAGGCCCTGAGCAGGGGTGAAGGGGGCATCGGGTCCGGGGGCGGTGTAGGTGCCGGGGATGCCGTGGCGGAAGCTGATGGCGTGGGTGTGTCCGTAGCGGTCGACCTCGATGTCGAGCCGGGCGGAGAGGGCGTTGACCACCGAGGCGCCGACGCCGTGCAGACCGCCGGAGGCGGCGTAGGAGCCGCCGCCGAACTTTCCGCCGGCGTGGAGTTTGGTGTAGGCGATCTCGACGCCGGACAGGCCGGTGCGGGGTTCGGTGTCCACGGGGATGCCGCGGCCGTTGTCGCTCACCTGCACCGACCCGTCGCCGTGGAGGATGACTTCGATGCGGTCGCAGGCGCCGGCCAGAGCCTCGTCGACGGCGTTGTCGATGATCTCCCACAGGCAGTGCATCAGGCCGCGGCTGTCGCTGGAGCCGATGTACATGCCGGGGCGCTTGCGCACGGCCTCGAGTCCTTCGAGGACCATCAGGTGCCGCGCGGTGTAGTCGGAGCCGTCCTGGACGGGGCTGCCGGTGGACGGGAGGGGGAACGTGCTCACGCAGTGCTCTCTTCAGCTACGGACGGGCAAGGGCGGGTCGCCCAGGCCGCGGATGCGGCCTGGGCGCATGGGCGGCCAGGAGCCGGCTCGTCAGATGTCGAGGAAGCGCACGTCTTTGGCGTTGCGCTGGATGAAGGAGCGCCGGGCCTCGACGTCCTCTCCCATCAGGACGGAGAAGAGGGCATCGGCGACGGCCGCGTCGTCGAGGGTGACCTGGCCCAGGACACGGTGCTCCTGGTCCATGGTCGTAATGCGCAGCTCCTCGGCGTTCATCTCGCCCAGGCCCTTGAACCGCTGGACGGAGTCGTCCTTGACCCGGCGGCCGTCCTGCCGGCCCCGTTCCAGCAGGACGCCGCGTTCGCGCTCGGAGTAGGCGTACTCCACGTGGTCCCGGCTCCACTTGATTTTGTACAGGGGCGGGCGGGAGAGGTAGACGTGCCCGTGCTCGATCAGCGGCCGCATGAAGCGGAACAGGAAGGTCAGCAGCAGGGTGTTGATGTGCTGGCCGTCGACGTCGGCGTCCGCCATCAGAATGATCTTGTGGTAGCGGAGCTTCTCGATGTCGAAGTCCTCGTGCACGCCCGTGCCGAACGCGGAGATCATCGACTGGACCTCCTGGTTGTGCAGGATCTTGTCGATACGGGCCTTCTCGACGTTGAGGATCTTGCCGCGGATGGGAAGGATCGCCTGGTACTGCGGGTTGCGGCCGGACTTGGCCGAGCCGCCGGCCGAGTCGCCCTCGACGATGAAGATCTCACTCTTCGTCGGATCGTTGGACTGGCAGTCGGACAGCTTCCCCGGCAGGGCCGCTGACTCCAGCAGGCCCTTGCGGCGGGTCAGGTCCCGTGCCTTGCGAGCTGCCAGCCGGGCGGTGGCCGCCTGGGTCGCCTTGCGGACGATGTCGGCCGCCTCGTTGGGGGTGCTCTCGAACCAGTCCGTCAGATGCTCGTGCACGACCTTCTGTACGAACGTCCTGGCCTCGCTGTTGCCCAGCTTGGTCTTGGTCTGGCCCTCGAACTGCGGCTCACCCAGCTTCACCGAGATGATCGCCGTCAGACCCTCGCGGATGTCCTCACCCGTGAGGTTGCCGTCCTTCTCCCGCAGCAGCTTCTTCTCACGCGCGTACCGGTTGACGACCGTGGTCAGCGCCGTGCGGAAGCCCTCCTCGTGGGTGCCGCCCTCGTGGGTGTGGATGGTGTTGGCGTAGGAGTAGACGCTGTCGGCGAACTGACTGTTCCACTGCATCGCGACCTCCACCGACAGCAGCCGCTCGGTGTCCTCGGCGGCGATGGAGACGACGGAGGGGTGGACCGGCTCCCCCTTGCGGGCATTGAGGTAGGCGACGAAGTCGGTGATGCCGCCGTCGTAGCGGTAGGAGACCGTCTTCGCCGCCTGCTCCCCGGGGGTGTCCGGACCCGCTTCGTCAGCCGCGGCCGTCGCGCGGGCGGAGGCACGCTCATCGGTGAGAGACAGAGTCAGTCCCCGGTTGAGGAAGGCCATCTCCTGGAACCGCCGGGCCAGCGTCTCGAAGGAGTACTCGGTGGTCTCGAAGATGCCGCCGTCCGCCCAGAACGTCAGGGACGTGCCCGTCTGCGCGGTGGCCTCGTGGCGGGCCAGCGGCGCGGTCGGCGCCCCGTCCTTGTACTCCTGGGTCCACCGGTAGCCGTCGGTCCAGATCTGTGCCGACAGCCTGGTCGAGAGCGCATTGACCACCGACAGACCCACACCGTGCAGACCGCCGGAGACCGCGTATCCGCCGCCCCCGAACTTGCCGCCCGCGTGCAGCACCGTCAGTACGACTTCCACGGCCGGCCTCTTCTCCACCGGGTGCATACCCACCGGGATGCCGCGCCCGTTGTCGGTCACCCGCACGCCGCCGTCGGCCAGGATCGTCACATCGATCCGGTCGGCCACCCCGGCCAGCGCCTCGTCGACGGAGTTGTCCACGATCTCCTGCACCAGATGGTGCAGACCCCGCTCCCCCGTGGAGCCGATGTACATGCCGGGCCGCTTGCGTACGGCATCGAGCCCGTCCAGGACGGTGATCGCGGTGGCGTCATACGCGGCAGACCCGGCACGGCCGTTCTGCTCGGCACCGGAGATATCGGAGGCGGCGTGAGTGCCAGAACTAGTCACAATGCTCTCTTTTCGGGCACAGCAAACCACGCCCCCGCGCGCCACGGCGCGAGAGCGGTCGGATCGCTGGACGGAAAACGTGTCGCGGGCAGGCCAAAGAAGACCCTTGGGGCCCGCAGATCCCGGCACCGGGAAGGCGACGAGACGCTTTCCACGATACCCAAGGCCCCACTCGAACCTGGGGCAAGAAGGTACCCAAGCGCCCCTCTCCCGGCCGATCGGCCCGCCAGTCAATCCCCCCTGCCTACACAGCGGCAAAATCCCGGAGAATGGCACATGGGGGCCTTCTGGGTGCTCTGGTACGCCGGGCTACGGGGGCGTTTTCGAGCGCGACGCTCCGCAGCCGCAAGCCGACCTCCTGAGGCACGCGGCGGCCCTCCGTCCACAGTGGTCAGCGATGACCGGCCTGGTCAGTCAGTCGCCTGCCCGGTAGCGAGTGAGAGAGGCCAGCTGCGTGGCGAGGGAGGCGACGCCGTTGTCACTCCCGTACTCCACGACGTCGGCACGGGCGCAGCGGCCGCGGTGCGCGGCGTACGTGAGCGACCAGGCGGGCATCGTCCCGGCGCGTGCACCATCCGACGGTCTGCCAGTCCGAGGCGCTGCCGCCGTAGTCCTCGCCCAGCACCTTCCCCTCGTGCCCGAGGCCGAGCCAGACCTCGATCCGCCAGCGCAGATGGATAGCCAGCGGGAACAGCCCAGGGCTTCAACGCCATCCCCCAGCCCCTTCGGGTTTGCCTCGGCGCTCAATCGCGGCACCGCGCCTCTTGCCTGTTTCTGACCTACTCCGACTGTCCCCCTGCAACGCATCCTGGAGGTCGCCAACAGAGCGGGCTGCGGATGGTGGGCGCGTACGCCGACGACCGGGGCCGGCACGTGCTCGATCAGAAGCGGCTCCGCGCCGGAGGCAAGACCGTGTAGTGCGAGACCTCCGGCCGAGGCAGACGCTTGAACGTAGGCGGTGTGCGGCGATTCGTACGTCGGATCGGCCCCCCACCCTTCACGATCTTGGTGTCCTTGAGGACTCCCACAGAAGGGTTCGACCCCATGGTCCGAGCATCACGCACGATCGGCCTGCCGACCGCCTTCGCCGCTGTTCTCCCGGCAGTGACCGGCTCCGCCGCGGCCGCAGAGCCGAAACAGAGCAGTCAGGAAGCTTTCGGCGGTGAATACCCCCAGAGCGAACTGGCGTGTCCCAGGGGCAACGGGATGGCCTTGAAGTCCTGAGAGCCCGGCGCGGTCCAGAAGGGCCCAGCTCCGCTGTGCCGACCGAAGGGTGCGGTGGCCGCGCGGGTGTCGTGACGACCCGTCCTAACAGACATCTGCCGAAACCCGGGCGCGCGTCCGGGGGCCTGGTCACCGAAACCGTCCCGGCCGCCGCACGGACCGGGTGCGCAGTGGCTACCGGGCCCGATCTCTCCGGAGCGATGCGATGGAACTCGACCGCCTGCTTCCCACCTACGACCTCCGCTCCCGCTTCGCCCGGCGGATCGCGGCGGACCCTGCGACCGTATGGCGGGCACTGACCGAGGTCACCGCCGGGGAACTGCCCGTCTACCGGATGCTGATGCGGCTGCGCCTGGGGCGCCGGGGCCGGGTCGAGGGGCCGTTCATCGACAGTTTCCCCACGCCCACCCTGGTCACCGTGGACAGCGAGGAACTGGTCAAGGGCATGGTCGCCCGGTTCTGGAAGACCCACCCCCAGCCCGCCCCCATCCCTCCGGGGGACGTCGCGGCGTTCCTCGCGTTCGACGAGCCGGGCTGGGCCAAAGCCGCCCTGAGCCTGCGCGTCGTCCCCGATGCCGACGGCTCGCTGTTGTCGTTCGAGACCCGGGTGCACTCCACCGATGCCCGTGCCCGACGTGCCTTCCGTGCCTACTGGCTGCTCATCCAGCTCGGCGGGGCGGCCTACATCAGGATCGAGGTCCTGCGCGCCGTGGCCCGCCGCGCCGAACACGCCGCTGCCTCAGGCCGCCCATAAACGGCGGGTGTCCGCGGACTCTCCGAACTGCTCAGCCCCCAGGCCGCCTTCGCCACCGTGTCCCGCGACACCTTGAACCGCTCAGTCAACCCCCATCCCGACACCGTCAAATTCAACCGGCGGCCACAACGGAATCGCTCAAAGATCCACTCACACGATCTCTACGCCCACGGGCTCCCGACACAATCGTGATCAACGCAGCCAGCGTGGCCGGCCAAGCAGCCCAAAGCTCCCATTACTCTCCATCGGGGGCTCGCCGCACAGCGCCACCGGGCGCTCCCCTCCACCATCGACGAGAGGGAACCAGGCACCGGGATACCGACGCCCAAGTCGCACAACTCCTTCTCGACGGCGTTCTGGGCGCCGTTGAGGCGCACGATCCGCACGATGCGGCGGGTGGCAGCGCCGAAACAGACGGCCTACCGGGGGCACGGCCCAGGACGCAGTCCCACAGCGGCCAGCCGAGCCCGGCCAGATCGTACTGTTCCCCGCCGGAGGTGCGCGGCTGCGTGGTCAGAGCAACAGCAGCCACCCCGCCGGCAGGAGGCGAACCCGCGAGAGCACCAGACCGGACGGAGTATCAAGTCCGGCTGCACGTCCACGGTCAATGCCCATGCCGACAGGATGGCCCCATCCAGGCCACGGCACGCCAACCCACCACTCGAACGGGCGCACTGGCCGCTCCATGCTTGCGGGCCGCCCGCCCTGCAATGCGCCGCGTTGGAGTCCCCTCAGGACGTCACTCGCGGTCCGGACCACGGGTCCGCTCATGCCGACGGCTGGGGCACACCAGGCCCGCAAGGTTCGTCCCACGATCTTCAGTCCTGCGGTGTTGAGGGCGATGAGGAGCGACTCGGCGGCACGACCGACAGCCTTCTTCGGATCAACGAAGGCCACTACCAGCGGTCCTTTGGGGGTCGGTGAAAGTCGGCCCGGGGCGCGGTTCCGGCCTTTCGGCCGGACCGTTTCCCCGGACCGCTTCCCGAACCCGGCGGGC
>NZ_JBSIBZ010000159.1:0-10036 GCF_058245575.1 Streptomyces sp. UF-297
CCGCCGGACGGCGTCCGTCCGGCGGCCCGGTCCCTGCCCGGCCCCCTGGCCCGTATCGGGCCACGGCGGCCCGGCGCCTACTCGGCCTCCCGTATCCGGTCGGTGCCGTCCGACTCCATACGCACCAGGTCGATGCGCGAGTGAATGCCCAACTTCCGGAAGATCTGCCGCAGATGGAAACCTACGGTGTGCGGGGAGAGGAACATCCGGCCCGCTACCTGACGATTGGTCAGCCCCTGGGCGACCATGCCCGCGACCCTGCGCTCGGTCTCGGTCAGGCTCGCCCACCCCGAACTGGGCCGGGCCGCCGCCCGCCAGTGCCGCCTGCGCACCCCCAGGTGGCGCAGCCGGCGCCGTACCCGGGCCGCGTCGCGGTCGGCGCCCAGGCGCGCGTACCCGGCCAGCGCCAGGTCCAGCGCGTCCACGGCGCCGTCGCGGGCGCCGCCGGGCAGCGTGCCCAGGTCCTCGGCCGCCGAGGCGCGGGCCCACAGGTCGCGGTGCTCCTCGGCGGCCCGGCGCAGCGCGTGGGCGTCGCCCTCGCGCACACCTCGGGCGTGCGCCGCGGCGACCAGCACCGAGGGCACGTCCGGGTTGTCGGCGGCCAGTTGGTCCATCACCCGCGCGGTGGCCGCGGCCGGCCGGCCGGCGCCGGTCCGCAGCGCGGTACGCACCAGCCAGGCCGCCGCCGCGGGCTCCTCGGCCAGCAGCCTGCGCAGCGCGGGCGGGTCGCGGTGCAGCTCCTCCAGCGCGGCCCCGACCGCACCGCGGTCCCCGCGCGCGTCGGCCAGCTGCGCCCCGATCCAGGCCGCGAAGGCGTGGCGGGCGCCGTCGCCGTCACCGCCGCGCGCCCCGTCCGCCTCCTGCCGCGTCCCTACGGCCTCCCGCAGCCGCCCCACGTGCTCGTCCGCCGCGCCCAAGTCGCCCCTGCGCAGCGCCTCCAGGGCCAGCACGCCCCACCCGAGCGGCGCGTACAGCGGCATCCCGGTCTCCTCGGCGGCGGCCAGCCCCTCCCGGGCCTGCGCCACCGCCTGCTCGCCCGCGCCCTCGGCGAGCGCGGCGCAGGCCCCCAGCAGCATCGGGATGCCGCGCAGCACCGGTGCGCCGCGCCCCGCGATGTCCGCGGCCAGCGCCTCGACTACGGCCGCGGCCTCGGCACTCTCGCGCAGACGGACGAGCATCGTGGCCAGCGGCAGCCGCGGCGGCAGATGCCAGGGCGTCCCCGCCCCGTTGTCGGCCCGCTTGACGACTTCCCGCGCCAGATGCAGCCCCTCGCTCAACCGCCCCTGGCGCCAATACACCTGCGCGAGCGCGGCCATCGCCCCCAACTGCCCCTCGCCCTCCACACCTGCGCCCCGCTCCAGCGCCTCGCCTTCGCGCACCGCCGCCGCGACATCGAGCGCGGCCAGCGCCCGCACCCGGGTGAGCGCGGCCGTACCCGCCGGTCCGACGGCCGCCGCGCCTGCTGTGGTCGCGCCGCTGCCCGCCACGCGCCCACGCCCGAGCCCGGCCCTGGCCCGCACGTCATCGGCGGCCCAGGGGCCCGCAGGACCCGCGCCCCCGGCCGCCCGGTCGCCCGCCACGCGGCCGCGCCCCAGCCCGGCCCTGGCCCGCAGATCGTTGAACGTCCAGTCCGCCGCGGTCCGTTCGGGACCGGTGGGAGCGGTGTCGGTCCGCATGGGTATGAGGGCGAGCCCGGTTGCGGCGCGTTCGTCCCGGCTCCGGCGTGCGGCCTCGCGCCCCGGGCTGTCGGGCAGCGCGCCGGTGCCGGCCGGGTGCACCGCTTCGGCAGCGGCCAGCGCCCCCGCGGCGCGGCCGTTGAGGAGCAGGGCGGTGGACAGGGCGGAGCGCAGGCGGGCGGCGTGAGGTGGGGGCAGCGGGCCCAGGAGGGCCTCGTCGGCCAGGGAGAGGGCGCGGGGCAGCGGGCCCGCGCGGGTCAGGGCCTCGACGGCGGTGTTCACGAGGTCGGCCGGTGCGGACCGGGCGCTGTCGACGATCTCCAGTCCGCGCAGGGCCAGTTCGGCGGCGGAGGCGGGCTGGGCGGCGACGAGTGCGGCGGCCGCCTCACCCAGGACGCCGGCCGCCCCCGTATCGCCGCGGCGGGCGCCGTGCACCAGATGGGCGGCGGCCGGCAGTGCGCCGCCGGGACGGCCGAGGATCATATCGGCCGCCTGCCGGTGCAGCGCCCCGCGCAGCGGCCCGGGGACGGTGGCGAGCAGCGCCTGGCGCACCAGGTCGTGCCGGAAGGCGATGGTGTCGTCCTCGCAGGCCAGCACGCCCGCGTCCAGGGCCTCTTGGAGGGCGGGCAGCACCGTGGCGGCGGGCTGGTCCAGCATCCGCGCGATGTCGTCGGGCGTGGAGGCCCGGCCCAGTACGGCGGCCACGTCCAGCAGCAGCCGGGTGGCGGGCTGGAACGCCGCCATGCGCTCGCGCAGCAGCGCGCAGAAGCGGTGCGGCGGGTGCCCGGACGCGCCGGGGGACAGCCGCGCCGTGCCGTCGGCGAGCTGCACCCGCTCCTCCTCCGCCAGCCCGTCCAGCAGCGCCACCAGCGCCGCCGGATTGCCGTCGGCGCCGCGTACGCAGGCCGTCAACTCCGGTGCGGGGGCGGCCCCCAGGCGATCGGCGGCGAGCTCGGCGACCGCCTGGTCCGGCAGCGGCCGCAGCCGGAGGAGTTCGGCGCCCTCGGTCTCCCGGAGCAGCGCGAACAGCCGGCCGACCGGCGAGGCCCCGCCCTGCTCGCTGCGCCGGGCCAGCACCCACACCAGCGGGTGCGCGGCGAACCGCGTCACCAGCGTGCGCAGCGCCGCGAGCGTGACCGGGTCCGCCCACTGCAGGTCGTCCAGGACGACCACCACCGGGCCGCGCCCCAGCCGCTGTTCCAGGCGGGAGTGCAGCCAGGTGATCAGCCGGGCCGGGTCGGCGCCGCTCTCCGACAGGGCCTCGGCCGTGCCGCCCAGCGCGGCGGCCAGTGCCGCCGAGGGCACCAGCCGCCGCATCTCGTCCGCCGCGCCGTGCGCGACGAAGAACCCCGCCTGGGTCGCGGCGCCGACCGCGTCGGCCAGCAGCCGGGTACGGCCCGCACCGGGCGGGCCCTCCACCAGCAGCGCGCCGCCGCGCTTGGCGCGCGCCGCCTCCAGCGCCGCCACCACTCGGCCCCACTGCTCCTCCCGGCCGTAACAGCGGTTGGCGCCAGCGGAGTTGAGCACGGCGAACGAGCCGTGATGGTGCGGTAGAACACTCGATGAGATCATGCGTGGCCCCCGTTCCTCACACATGGACAACACGGGCAATCCGTGGCACGAGTCTCACGGGCGCGGGTCAGGAACCGATGAGGAGGCGATGAGGGGTCGGATGCGCGGCGCCGGGCCGCCGGGTTCAGCAGCCGGTGGAGGGCTCCCGTACGGTCGCGTGCAGGACCGGCGGCGGCTGCATCAGCGTCCCCGGGGTCCCCAGCCGCTCCAGCGCGTACTCGTACACCAGCTCGTGCAGCCGGTAGTAGCGCTGGCCCAGGTCGTCCTCGGAGACCACCTCCAGCAGTGAGGCGTCCACCAGCTGTGTCAACAGCACTTCGGCCGTGGGCGGTTCGATGCCCAGCGCCCGCGCGCCCTGCGCGACGGTGAACAGCCGGCCGGGCAGCACCGCCATCTCCAGCAGCGCCGCCTGCGCGTCCTTGTCGAGCCTGCGGAAGCTGTCCTCGAAGCGGTCGTAGAGGTCCAGCCCCAGCACCGCCAGCTTGGACATACGGTGGCGCCGCCACTGCTTGGCCGCCCGGATCTTCTTGACCACCTCCGCCAGCGGCATCCGCGGCGGCGTCTTGAGCCGCTCGGCTATGAAGTCCAGCGCGAGCGGCAGACCGTCCGTCAGACGCACGATCTCGGCCGCCGCCTCAGGCTCGGCGCCGATGCGCTCGGGCCCCGCCACCCGCGCCAGCAACTCGACGCCCTCGTGCACCGGGAAGCTGCGCAGATACACCGTCTGCGCGCCGCCCAGGCGGTACAGCAGCGAGCGGCTGGTGATCACTACGGCGCAGCCCGTGCCGCCCGGCAGCAGCGGATGCAGCTGCTCGGCGGAGTCGGCGTCGTCCAGCACCACCAGGACCCGGCGGTCGAAGCTCCAGGTACGAAAGCGCGCCATCCGCCCGCCCAGCGTGCCGGGGATCTCCTCGGGCGGCAGCCCGATCCCCCGCAGCAGCTGCCCCAGCCCCTCGAAGGCGGTGGCCGGCGCCGGCCGCGAGCCCTCCAGCGGTACGTACAACTGGCCGTCGGGGTAGTGCTTGCGGATGGTGTGCGCCAGGTGGACGGCGGTGGCGGTCTTTCCGACCCCGGGCATCCCGACGAGAGAGACCACCGGCATTCCGGTCCGCCCGCCGCCCGCCGCCAGATACCCGCCGATCTCCTCCAGGACGGCCCGCCGCCCCGTGAAGTGCACGGTGTCGCGCGGCAGATGGGCGGGGAGCGGGACGGGGTCGGGGTGCGGCCGGGCCATGGGCGCCGCGCACGGCGGGTCCAGGCAGGGGTCGGCGGTGAGCATCGAGCGCTGCAGCCGCTGGAGTTCGGGCTCCGGCTCCAGTCCCAGCTCCTCGATCAGCCGGCGGCGCAGGTCCTGGAAGACCTCCAGCCCCTCGCTGCGCCGCCCCGAGCGGTACAGCGCCAGCATCAGCTTGGCGTGGATGCCCTCGTGCAGCGGCCGCGCCGTGGCCAGCGCCTTGAGCTCGCCGATCAGGTCGTGGTGGCGGCAGAGCTGGAAGTCGGCCTCCACTCGCATCTCCAGGGCGCGCAGCCGGCTCTCCTCCAGCTCGGTGACGTGCGCCTCCAGCAGTTCGCCGCGGTCGACGTTGGCCAGGGCGCTGCCCTGCCACAGGCCCAGGGCGCGGGTCAGCAGGCTCCGCGCCCGCCCCGGGTCACCGACCGCGAGCTCCTCGCGGCCCTCGCGCACCAGGGCCCGGAAGGAATGCAGATCGATCGAGCTTTCCGGGACCTGGATCGTATAGCCGTTGGGGCGGGTCTGCAGAATTTGGTCGTAGCCGTTTCCATTCGCCCGGGCCATGCTGCGGCGCAGCTCGTAAATGTAGGTGTGAATCGTACGGACGGCTTTACTCGGCGGACGACTGCCCCACAATTCGTCGATCAGCACTTTCGTGGGGACCACTTCGTTGTTTCGCAGTACCAGAAGGGCCAGTGCTTGACGGAGTTTCGGGGCGCTAGGTGTCTGGAGGGTGTTGTCGATCAGCACTTCGAAGTTGCCTAGAAGTTGAAACCTCATACGGAAAATCCCCCGTGATGGATGACTAGCGAAGAGTTCCGGACCCCGGCTCTCCCGTTAGGGCTTCAAGTTTTAGGATACAGGCGGCTTGGCTTGATCGATGGCTTTGGCCCTGGATTCGGCTCAATCGTGCCCGTGCGCCCGGCACTTGGGGGAATCGAACAGCGTCCGCCGCGCCTCACGTGCGGATTTATGCAACGGCGACCGGAGGTTCCGCTTCTCCGTGGGGCGCACCGGGGCGCAGGCAATACGGGTGCCAGGAGATCGACAGGGGCGGTCCGCGGCGCTGTGGGACGCCCCAATGGTCCCTGTTTCTTCAAGAAGAAGCACCGTGCGGGCCTGTGGCATCGTGCCCCTCCCGCTCGACGCGCTGACGGCCGGGCACGAGTTTCGGCCATTCGCCGGCCGGGGCGGCGGAATGCGCCACCGGCCATTGGCGGAATCGCCGTGCGGCCGTGCCCGGCCGTGGCCGGGAAAGATACCGAAGGGCATCGTTCCGTCAGGCGGGCGGCTCCGCGGCCGGCGCGGGAGCGGAGCCGCTGTGCCCAGACCGTACGCAGAAGCCGTCCAAATACGCTCCCAGCGCCGGGAGATCGTCGGCCGGGCCCGCGTAGCCGACGTGCCCGTCGGGCCGCACCAGGAAGAGGTAGGGGCGGTGGCGCACCCCGTACAGGCGGTGCAGCTCGCGCTCCTGGGCGCGCACCACGCGCACGGTGACGGCGGGCGCGTAGCGGGCCAGCAGTTCCTCGGCGGCGTGGTGGCGGGCCGCCGCCGACCGGCCCGCGCGCAGCCCCTCGAAGAGCAACAGGCTGTGCTCGGTGACCCCTTGGCGGGTGCGCCGCGGTGCCCCGTCCTGCCCGGCGTGGCCGATCGTCCCGTACGGGATGCGCTCGCCGGGCCCCGGCCCCTTGCGGGACGGCCGCGCCCCGGCGACCACGGGGCTGTCCGGGTAGCGGATCCAGGTCTGCGCGAAGAGCTTGAAGGCCAGCCGGCGCACGAGCGCCAGCCGGGTCAGCGGCCGCACCAGCCGGGGCGCCACCTGCGCCCGGAACCACACGGCCGCCGGGCGGTGCGCGGCCTCCACCGCGAAGCCCCGGTCGGTGCCGCGCAGCACGGTCCGCGCGACCTGGTAGCGCTCGGCCTCGTAGGAGGCCAGCAGTGAGCGGCGGGCCTGGCCCCTGGCCACCATCGCCAGCTTCCAGCCCAGGTTGAAGCCGTCGCCCATCCCCAGGTTCATGCCCTGCGCGCCGGCCGGGCTGTGCACGTGTGCCGCGTCCCCCACGAGGTAGACGGCGCCGCGCCCGAACCGCTCGGCGATCCTGCTGTGCGTGCGCACCAGGGACATCCACTCGGCGTTCTTGAGCGTGGCGTCCACGAAGAAGTAGTCGTCGAACCAGCGCTGGACCTCGGTCAGGGTGATGTCCGGGTCGATCTCGTAGGTGACCGCGCCGCCGGAGTCCTTGACCGCCAGGCCCGGGGGCACGGCCCCGAAGATGCGGTAGTGGTCGCCGGGCAGGTTGAGCAGGCCCACCGCGCCGCCGCGGGTGAGGTGGATCCGGGCCCGGTCGGTCTCCAGCCGCGACCGGTCGGGGACGTCCATCTTGACGTCGGCCAGCAGCCCCGTGTGGTCGTAGGTCTTGCCGGTGAACTCCAGGCCCAGCGCGTGCCGTACGGCGCTGGAGGCGCCGTCCGCGCCCACCGCCCAGCGCGCCGAGACCGTCTCCCGGCTGCCGTCCTGGTGCGTCAGTACGGCCACGACCGGGCCCTCGTACTCGGTGAACGCGCTGAAGCGGGTGTTCCACTCGACGTGGACGCCGTGCCCCGCCAGCCCCTCGATGAGGCTCTCCTCGGTGGTGCACTGGTCCAGGGCGAGGGCGTGCGGGAAGGCGGTGAGCGCCTCGGTGCCCCGGCCGACCAGCGGGATGTCGGCGGCCAGCCGCCCGCGCTCGTACACCTCAAGGTTCTTGATCTTCATGCCGCGGCCGACGACCTTGCCCGCCAGGCCGAGCCGGTCCAGGAGTTCCAGGGTCCGCACCTGGACCACGGCGGCGCGCGATTCCTTGCTGGGGCGGGGCTTGCCGTCCACGATGCGCAAAGCCACGCCGTGCTGGGCCAGCACATTGGCCAGGATGAGGCCGCTGGGCCCCGCCCCGATGATCAAGACATCCGTCTGCGTCGTTCCCGTCGGCGTTGCCACAGGCCACCGTCCCCACCGGCTCGGAGAAAACAAGCGCACACGCTAACCAGCGGGCCCGGGCCCCGGAATGCCTTGGCGGGTAAGCGAGTTGAGACCTGCGTGAGTGCGTGGGGTGCGGCGCAGCCCACCGCGCGTCGGCGGCGGGCGCCGGGTGATGCGCGCCCCGAAGGGGTGCGGGGCTGCGCCGAGATGCGGCCGAGCCGCGTGGGCGCGACCGGCCACGGCGCGCCCGCAGACCACGCACCACGCCCTGAGCGGAGCGCCTACGCGACGGGCCCGCCCGCGAGCGGCACCACGACCTCGTCCACCAGCTTGCGCACGAAGGCGCGGTCCACCGGCTCGTCGGCCAGCAGCACCCGGAAGAACAGCGCGGCGGGCGCCAGTTGCCACAGCAGGTCCAGGTCGACACTCTCCTTGACCTCGCCGCGCTCGCGGGCGCGCTCCAGGACGTCGAAGGCGGCCCGGCGCCGGGAGTCGATATAGCCGTCGCGCATGGCGGCGGCGAGCTCGGGGTTGCGGCGCAGCTCGCCGATCAGCCCCGAGATCACATCGCCCAGGCTCTCCAGCTCGGTCAGCAGCCCGTCCAGCAGGGCGGTGAAGTCGCCGCGCAGCGAGCCGGTGTCGTGCTGGACGGGGACGATCTCGGAGATGGCGTGGGCGAAGGCGGCGACGGCCAGGTCCGCCTTGGAGGGCCAGCGGCGGTAGACGGTGGCCTTGCTCGCCCGGGCGCGCGCCGCGACGGCGTCGACGGTGAAGCGGTCGTACCCCGTCTCGCGCAGCACGTCGATGGTGGCCGCGAGCAGCTGCGACTGGCGGGCGCTGCCTCCCCGCTGCGGTGGTGTGACGGACATGCGCGCAGTCTAGCCTCGCGCCGGTCGGTACGGTACGGTACCGTACTCGTAGGAGTCGTCCGAGTGTGCTCGACGAGACCTGGAGGGAGGGGGCCCGTGTCCGATACGGCTTCCGGCGCTTCCCCGAGCCCGACCACCCAAGACTTCACCTCCCGCCGCTGGGCGGGCCTGGCGGTGCTGTCGCTGAGCCTGATGCTCGTCGTGATGGGCAATGTCACGCTCACCGTCGCGCTCGCCGACATCGCCAGGGACCTGAAGGCCAGCAGCTCCGATCTGCAGTGGACGCTGGACGCGTATCCGCTGGCCATGGCCGCCCTGCTGTTCGCGCTCGGCGCGGTCGGCGACAAGTTCGGCCGCCGCGCGGCCCTGATGACCGGGCTCGGCGGCTTCGCCCTGTTCAGTGTGCTCGCCGCGCTCGGCTCCTCCGCGGGCGAGCTGATCGGCTACCGCGTCGGACTGGGCGTGGCCGCCGCGCTGGTCATGCCCGCCACCCTCGGGCTGGTCCGGGTGACCTTCCCCGACCACGAGCGCTCCAAGGCCCTGATGGTGTGGTCGGCGGCGGCCGGACTCGGCCTGGCGGCGGGCCCGCTGCTCAGCGGACTGCTTGTCAAGCCATGGGGCTGGGAGGCCGCGTTCTGGCTCAATGTGCCGCTGGCGCTGCTGCTGCTCGCCTTCACCCCGCGGCTGCTGCCCGCCTCGCGCAACGCGCACGCCGGACCGCTGGACCCGCTCGGCGCGCTGCTGTCGTGCGTGGCGCTGGGCGCGCTGGTGTACGGCATCATCGAGGGCCCGAGCGCCGGCTGGACCTCGGGCCAGGTGCTGGGCGCCTGGGCGGCGGCGCTGCTCGCGCTGGTCGGCTTCATCGCCGTCGAAGTGCGGGTGGCCAACCCGATGGTGGACCTGACGTGGTTCCGCAACCGGCACTTCGCCACCGGTACCGTCTTCTCCCTGCTGGTCTTCACCGTCTTCGTCGGCATGATCTACCTGATCACGCTCTATCTGCAGCAGCACCTCCAGGAGGACGCGCGCTCCACGGGGCTGCGGCTGCTGCCGGTGGGCGTCGCGCTGCTGGTGGGGGCGCCGCTCGGCGAGCGGGTCTACGGCAGGTTCGGCCCCAAGCTGCCCATCACCACGGGCCTGGTGCTCATCGTGGCGGGCACCGCCGTCCTCAGCGGCCTGGACGCCTCCTCCGGGTACGCGCCGGTGCTGTGGGCCGGCATCCTGATGGGCCTGGGCGGCGGCCTGGCCATCCCGGCGATGACCGACTCGGTGATGGGCAACGCCCCGGCGGAGCGCGGCTCGGTGGCCGGCGCCGCCTACGACGCGGCCATCGAACTGGGCGCGGCGCTGGGCATCGCCGTGATGGGCAGCGTCCTGGCCACCGTCTACCGCGACAATCTGCCCGCCGGAGGGCTCGCCCAACTCCCGCCCGCGGCGCAGGAAGCGGTCAAGGACTCGCTCGGCGCGGCCGGGGGAGTGGCCGAGCGGCTGCCCGAGCGCGCGGCCGGTGAGCTGATGAAGGCCGCCGACGGTGCGTTCATCGAGGGCTTCACCGCGGCGGGCCTGACCACCACCGTCATCGCGGCCGTCGCCGCCGTACTGGCCCTGGTGATCGTGCCGGGGCGGGTGCGCCGCCGGCGGGAGGCCGCCGTCGAGGCCGAGCACGCCGGCCGGACCTGAGGGCCTGGTGTCCGTACCCCGGCCGGGGTACGGACACCAGGCCCTCAGG